>DMKB01000198.1:0-3627 GCA_003454665.1 Nitrospiraceae bacterium
GCCGGATCCGACGAGCAGGGCATCAACAGCAGCATGAGAGACGGCCTGCTGAAGTGGATGCAGGATCAGAAGGCGGCCAAATAGCTATGAACTCACGCAGCATCCTGCTCGCCATCGCCTCCGGGTGTTTGCTCGTTTTGACCTTTCCTTCTTTTAACGTCCACTACCTCTCCTGGATAGCGCTCGTTCCCCTTTTCTTCGCCCTGAACTGGCAGACCGTTAAATCCGGCTTCGCCTTAGGGGCGATCACGGGACTCGTCCTGTTCGGCGGTACAGTCTTCTGGGTCACCAACTCTATCCACCATTTCGGGGGCCTGCAGCTCCTTCCGGCATCGCTGGTCACCCTGCTGCTCTGCGTATACCTCGCCCTCTATCCGGCGATCTTCGGCGCTGCCATAGTCCATCTGAAAAGAAACCATCCATCGCTCCTGTTCCTGTCCGCTCCGGCGCTCTGGACCGCTCTTGAACTCGCGCGGACCTACATCTTCAGCGGTTTTCCCTGGGCGCTCCTCGGCTACTCCCAGGCCCCTGCGCTGCCGGTGATACAGATCGCCGACATTACCGGCGTCTATGGGATCTCCTTCCTCATCGTGCTGGTGAACACCGCCGCGGCGGAGTTTTTCATGGACCGGAAAAAATTCGCCGGGCTCATTGCCGCCGCCCTTGCCCTGTCCATCACGCTGGGGTACGGCTTCCCGAAGCTCCATGGACCGGAAGGAAGCGAGACACTGACGGTTTCCGTCATACAGGGGAACATCGAGCAGGACAAAAAGTGGGACCCTGAATACCGGGCCGCAGTCATTGCAACGTACTCCAGACTCACCCGTGCAGCGCTCAGGCAAAAACCTGACCTCGTCATCTGGCCCGAGACGGCCACGCCGTTCTATTTCGGCGGCGGGGGCCGCACCGACAGTGCGCTCACGGCGGACCTCAAGGAGTTCGTGAAGAGAAACAGGACGCCGCTCCTCTTCGGCAGTCCGACCTATGACGTTCAACCGGGGAGAGTCATCCGTCTGTATAACTCGGCATTTCTGCTCTCTGCCGGAGGCACGATCGACGCCGAGTACAACAAGATCCATCTCGTCCCCTTCGGGGAATATGTCCCGCTCAAAGGCGCCCTGTTCTTTGTCGAGAAACTGGTGCAGGCCATCGGCGATTTCCGCCCGGGAAAACAGTTCACGGTAATGCCGGTCCGGTCCGTGGAGGGACGTTCAACGGGCGGCGCCGGTATGAGCACGGTCATATGCTACGAGATCATCTTTCCGAACCTGGTCAGAACGTTCGTTGACCGTGGCGCGCGTATCATGACAACGATCACGAATGACGCGTGGTTCGGCCGCACGCCCGCTCCCTACCAGCATTTTTCGATGGCCGTGTTTCGCGCAGTGGAGAACCGCGTTCCCGTCGCGCGGGCCGCAAACACCGGTGTGTCCGGTTTTATCGACGCAGCGGGCAGGGTGCTGGCAAAAACGGACATCTTCACAGAAGCACAATTGACCCACACACTCTCCTTCTCCCCGGGGACGGAAAAAACATTCTATACCCGCCACGGCGACCTCCTTGCATACCTGTGCATGCTCGTAAGCCTCATCATGCTGGCTTCAAACTATTTCATAGCGGCGAAGAAATAAAGAACGATGTTCAGAGAGTGGGGTATGAAAGGACAAGGGAATGCCGGGGGGCTCCACCGTATTAGGCGCTTACGCGTCTCGGTTCGCAGCGCAAGCACTCGCTATGGCTTCTGGAATGCCGCGCCCTTCTGTATCTCCTTCTGAAATTCCTCGACCTGGTGCCGTGTTTCTTCCTTGCTCCAGCCGAGTTCCCGCCCGGCGACCTCGGCTATCCGTTCCGCCTGGGGCAGCCCGCGGGACGCGGTGATGCCCAGGTGCATCCTGCGGAGAATTATGTCAGAGACCGTCCTGGCCTCTTCTTCCCGAACACTGTAGAGAACCTGGGCATAGACGTCTCTGCTCTCGGGAGAGATTCGTTCACCGAGAGGTCGTTCATCCTTCGCCATTTCCAGCACGGCTTCCGCCCGCGCGCCGTAGAGGCCGATGAGATGACTGACCGATTCCGGCGATACTTGATAGCGCAGGGCAAGTTCAGGGACGGCGGCGCTCATATACTCATCGTATTCCACCGGCAGACCTCCCGGAAACGGCGTGGTATTCGTAACACAGGAGGACCGCACACCCAGTGCGGTGCATACCGTATCGAGCGTATCCTTCGCCATGTTGCGGTATGTCGTATACTTCCCGCCGGCAATGGTTATGATGCTTCCTGTCTTCCCTTCCCGTACAACCCGGTGTTTGCGGGATATCTTGCTTTCACTCCTCCCGGCGAATGCAAGCGGCCGTATTCCTGCATAGGTATAATAGATCGCCTCTTTGGTAAGGCTCGTGCCCGGCAGGATGCGCCTGCTTTCCGTGAGCAGATAGTTTACATCCTCCCTATTCGCATGGACATTGTCAAGGTCATCAGCGTACTTGGTGTCCGTGGTTCCGACCAACGAGTTCTCCCCAAAGGGGATAATGAAAAACATGCGCCCGTCCCGGGAAGAAATAAAGAGCGCCCGTTCCGTCAACCTCGGTAGTATCAGATGAATGCCTTTTGTCGGATAAATCATGGGTGCGCTGTCGATACCGCCGGCCCGCCGTACGGTGTCCACCCACGGCCCCGCCGCATTGACCACCACCTTTGTGCGGGCGGTAAGCACTTCGCCCGTGAAAACATCCCGCGCCATAAGCACCACGCCGTTGTCCCTTTCCTGAATCTGCTCGGCACGGACGTAATTATACACCGAGGCACCGTTGTCCCGGGCCGATGTTATGTTTTCCACTACAAGCCGCTCAGGGAGGATAATCTGGTTGTCATAGAACAGCGCGCTCCCGGTGAGTCCGTCCGGATTCAGCCTCGGTTCATATTCCAGGGTTCTGTCTCTCCCGTACGTCGCGTAATGGGGAATGTCTTTTTCGCGGGACAAAAAATCGTAGAGGCGAATGCCGACGGAAACGATGGCCCTGCCGTGCGCATCCTGCTTGTAAATCGGTATGGAGATAGGGATGGGACGGATGAGATAGGGCGCCAGTCTGCGGAGGATGGAACGCTCCCGCAGCGATTCCGCCACGAGATCGACTTCAAAATTGGCAAGGTATCTGAGGCCGCCGTGAATCAATCGCGTCGACTTGGAGCTGACACCGGAGGAAAAATCCCCTTTTTCGATCAGGAGCGTTGAAAGCCCGCGCAGCGCCGCATCACGGGCAACGCCGGCGCCGGTTATCCCCCCCCCGATGATGATCAGGTCATACACATGATCGGACTTGAAGTTGGTCATTCTTGCCATTCCCTTTCTCCCTGGCTCTCGGGCCGTATTGTCAAAGCTTAACCACAGATGGCCTAGAGACAGAGGTGGCCACCCGTGGCCTAATGTCAGAAACAGCCACTCGGTACGCAGAGGTAATGACTAATGCCAAAGTCCAAAGGTCAAATAAAGTTCAAAGTCCAAAGTTCAGAGTTCAAAAGAATCTCGACCTTTGATCTTTTGTCATTTGACATTTATTTGGCATTTGGATTTTGAACTTTGGCATTCTGTTGACCGTTGGGCTTTGAGCTTTGTCATTTGGACTT
>DMKB01000198.1:3717-4096 GCA_003454665.1 Nitrospiraceae bacterium
TGTATCTCTGTGGTTTTATATTTTTCTCTCTGTTCTGCTGAGCGTGCCGCTCTCCAGCAGGCCTTTCAGAACGGCGGGTCTGTTGGTATAGATCCCGTCGACATCCCATGACACGAACCGTCTCATATCCTCCTCCTCGTCGATTGTCCAGACATACACGCCGATCCCCATGGTGTGGCAGGCGGTGACAAGTTCTTCACTGACCGTCTTTTTTTGAAGGCTGACGAAGCGGTATCCTTTCTCCTTATACGCTGAAACCGCTTCGGGTGTGAACACTTTCAGGATACAGGCGACGGGAAGCGCCGGCATGACGGCACGAGCCGCCGCTATTTCCGCTTCCTTGGATGATGAAAGAAAAACAGCGCCGTTATAAAGGGAA
>DMKB01000314.1:0-4579 GCA_003454665.1 Nitrospiraceae bacterium
CTGGCTCCTTTATTAACTATTCTCCCAAATAGGCCTTCTTGATACCCGGGTCTTTTTCGAGGGCCGACGACTCGCCGTGCATGACGATCTTGCCCGTCTCCATCACGTAGGCATTGCGCGCCAGCCGCAGCGCCGCCTTTGCGTTCTGCTCCACCAGAAGGACGGTGATCCCCTGCTCGTTGATTTCCTTGACGATCTTGAAAATTTTACTCACGATGATGGGAGCAAGCCCGAGGGATGGCTCATCGAGAAGCAGAAGCCTCGGCTCGGACATGAGCGCCCTGCCGATGGCGAGCATCTGCTGTTCCCCCCCGGACAGGGTGCCGCCAAGCTGTTTTCTCCGCTCCGAGAGGGTGGGAAACAATTCATATACCCGCCCCAGCTTATGCACCAAATCCTTCTTCCCTTTGAGGAACGCGCCCATCTCGAGGTTTTCCCGCACCGTCATCCCGGGAAAGATGCGCCTGCCTTCGGGCACCTGAGAAATGCCCCGCTTCACGATTTCATGGGTCGGGAGGCCGGATATGGCTTTTCCTTCGAAGGTCACGCTCCCGGACTGGAGCGGCTCAATACCGGAGATCGACATGAGGGTCGTTGACTTGCCCGCCCCGTTCGCGCCGACCAGGGCGACGATTGCACCCTGTTCTACCGAAAGGCTGACGCCCTTCAGGGCCTCTATGTTCCCGTACGATACGAAGACCCCGGCAAGGTCAAGCATAGTTTGCCTCCTTGCCGAGATAGGCCTCGATCACCGCGGGGTTTTGCTGGATATCCTCCGGTTTGCCTTCGGCGATCTTCACTCCGTGGTCCAGGACGACAACACGGTCTGAAATACCCATCACGACCTTCATATCGTGCTCGATGAGGATTATGGCAACGCCGTCATCCCGAATTTTACGGATCAGGTCCATGAGGTCCTGTGTTTCCTGGGGGTTCATCCCGGCAGCAGGCTCGTCCAGGAGCAGAAGATGGGGTTCCGTGCCGAGGGCCCGGGCGATCTCGAGCCTTCGCTGGTCGCCATAGGACAGGTTCGACGCGATGCATCCCTGCTGGTATTCAAGGCCGACGAAGTTCAGGATGTCCATGGCGCGATACATCATGTCCCGCTCTTCCGCGCGCACGCCCCGGGGACGGAACAGCGCGCCGAATACCCCTGCGCGGGAGCGGCAATGCGCTGCTGCCATGACATTCTCCAGGCACGTCATGCCGCCGAAAAGCCGGATGTTCTGGAAGGTGCGCGCGATACCCATACCCGTAATCGTATGGGGCTGCATACCGGTAATGTCCCGGTTGTGGAACGTTACGGACCCGGCCGTCAAATGGTACATGCCGGTGATGCAGTTAAAAAACGTGGTCTTGCCGGCGCCGTTCGGGCCGATGATGCTCACGATCCGCTCGCGCTCCACGCGCATGTCAACGCCGTCGACGGCCTTGAGACCGCCGAAATGCTTGGTCAGATTTTTTGTTTCGAAAAGAAGCATAACAAATCAAGAATGGGCCGCAGATTTTCGCAGATGGCCCAGGGGCAGAAGCGGCCACCTGTAACGGCGGATAAAAATATTCAGTAAATGTATTTTAATCCGTTTTTTCCGTGTACATCCGTGTCCAAAATAATTCCGGCATTTTTATTTTCTCACGACTCCCAACAGCCCCTGGGGCCGGAAGATCATCATCACCACGAGGGCCGCGCCGAAGGCGAGCATGCGGTAGTCCTGAAACTCCCTGAATATCTCCGGGAGGGTGATCAGGAGGAAGGCGCCGAGGATGATCCCCGGGATACTCCCCATGCCGCCAAGAACCACCATGCAGAGAATCAGAACCGACTCGAAGAAGGTAAAGCTCTCGGGCGAGATAAAAGCCATCTTTGCCGCGAAGAAGGCGCCGGCCATTCCGGCCACTGCCGAGGCGATGATAAAGGCCGTGAGCTTCATCCTGAAGATATCGATGCCCATGGCTTCGGCGGCGATCTCATCTTCACGGATGGCGATCCACGCCCTTCCGACGCGCGATGCGATGAGCCGGTGCATGGCAAATACCGTCACGACAACGAGGATCAGGCTCAGATAATAAAAATCCAGGGGCGACGCGAGGGTATACCCGAAAATCCCGGGCCTTCCGATGTTCGGAATGCCGTTCGGACCGCCTGTCAGGCTGTCCCAGTTGTTCAGCACGATACGCGTAATTTCTCCCAGGCCGAGGGTAACGATGGCAAAGTAGTCCCCCCGGAGCCGCAGCGTTGGCAACCCGATGAGCACGGCAAAGAGGGACGCGGACAGCGCGCCCACGACAAGGCCGGGCCAAAAGGAGATACCGAATGTCGTCGAAAGAATACCGTAGGCATAGGCCCCGACGGCGTAAAAGGCGACGTATCCCAGGTGCAGGAGACCGGCCTGGCCGACCACAATGTTCAGGCCCAGGGCCAGGACCACATACAGAGCCGTGAGCGTCAACACATCCCGATAGTAGTTGTTCAGAAAAAGCGGCAGGACGATAAGCGCGAGGACGATTGCCGCGAGTACCGTTGGCCTCCTGGCATCAGACATGACCGGTTTGAAGACGGCGTGCAGGGAGCTGCGCAGACCATACAACCGGTCCCAAATGACGCGGAAAGAAGCCGTTGCACGGCCCGTTTTCAAAAGATGCCAGCAGACAATTATCGCAGCGACACCCCCGGCGATCCTGGCGGCCTTGAGTGCTGCCGTGGAAAAGGAATGCTCTATGCCGGACAGCGGCAGCGCAAGCAGCCATACCCAGAGCGGGATGGCAAGAAGAGATCTCTGTCCGGTTATCGCCTTTAAAAATGTGCTCATAGGACGGGCGATTATCGCATAAACTATTGGAGAATTCAAGGTGTATCGCAGGTCCACCTGCGAGCGGCAATACAATATTGTTTTGCCTGTCTGTACGTTATCAGAGCATATTTTCCCGGTTGTCTCCTCTCATTTCATATGGTATAGTATTCACGCAATGGACCTAGCGATACTCATACTCCTGGGCGCCGCCCTCCTCTTCCTGCTCCTCCTGGTGATCCAGTCATTCAGGAAAGGCGGTGGCTCCTCCATCAGCCTGATGCAGCAGGAGGTCCTGTCGCTCCGCGGGCAACTCGCCGACGCCATGCTGAAAAACCAGTCTTCCGTCAACCAGCAGCTTGCCCAGATCACTTCTCAGGTAAATTCCCGGCTTGGTCAGATGACGGAGCAACTTCAGAAATCCTCGGGCGACCTGAACACGCGACTGGACAACGCGGCAAAAGTGGTGCAGGAGGTAAGCAAAGGCCTCGGCAGTCTGCAGGAGGCGACAAAACAGGTCTTTGAGGTGGGAAAAGACATTGCAGGCCTGCAGGAAATTCTGCGCGCCCCGAAGCTGCGCGGTGTCCTGGGAGAGCTCTTTCTGGGAGATTTGCTCGACCAGATCCTCCCGAAGGCGCACTATACCCTGCAGCATCGCTTCAAGAGCGGAGAAGTGGTTGATGCCGTGATCAGGATCAGCGATAACCTCGTTCCCGTGGACTCAAAGTTTCCTCTCGAAAACTTCAAGCGCATTATTGAAACCGCGTCGGAGGAAGAGCGCAAGCCCGCCAAGCGTAAATTCATCGCAGACGTAAAGAAGCACATCGACGCCATCTCGGGTAAATACATCCTGCCCGACGAAGGCACCTTTGATTTTGCGCTCATGTACATACCGGCGGAAAATGTATACTATGAACTTATCATCAAAGATGAAGCCATTGAAACCGATAAAGGGCTGCTGAATTACGCCTTTCAAAAACGGGTGATTCCCGTCTCGCCGAACAGCTTCTACGCCTACCTGCATACCATCCTCCTCGGGCTCAAGGGGCTCCACATCGAGGAAAGCACCCGGGAGATCCTGCAGAACCTGGCCAGGCTTTCCGGCGACTTCGATAAATTCAGGGGAGATTTCGAATTGGTCGGCAAACACCTTACGAACACGAAATCAAAGTTCGACGATGCCGACAAGCGCCTTGCGAAGTTCGGTGACCGGCTCCAGTCTCTGAGCAGTGCCGACGATTCTCCCCTGGTGGAAGAAACCAAGAAGCTTCCCCTTTGAGGATTGTTTCATCCTTTCGTTAAATGTTCATGACTCGCCATACCCCGGAAAAGCCCCGCTGAAGACAGGGCAGGCCGAACAAAGGCCTTTGTCGACAGGATGGACAGGATAAACTTCTGATAAGAAATTTTACCATCCTGTTAATCTTGTTAATCCTGTCTGAGATTTTTTCTGTATCGCATAGAAATTCGCACTTTAGTATCATCCTCCAGCACTTTTTTGCCTATCATTTTCACAATCTCACACGATCTTACTGCCCATCCTGTCCCGCACTTTATTGCAACACAACATATAGGTAATGCTATCTTCGTACAATATCCGCAATTCCCAAAACCAGAACTATTTTTTTAGTCGATATCTGACGCAATGTCTGTGGTTGATAACAAAAGAGTCTCTATTTAATAACCATTATAAAGTGGCATGCTCACGAAATGAGGCATCGGTCTTGCGAAATTAAAAATGGTGACAAAAAAAATTACGCCTGCCATTGTCGCTATTTTGCGATTGATAT
>DMKB01000314.1:4614-4781 GCA_003454665.1 Nitrospiraceae bacterium
TACAAAGCAACCATACCGTCTCTCTGTGATTCATTGACCCGTGAAATAGGACAGATTTTATCTTACTTGCAGGCGCCTTACCGCTAATGTAAATGAAGTCGATATTTCATAGCGGACCAATTCGCAAAAGCTATCTGAGGTGATTTTGAAAGGGAGGTGATCCGTGT
>DMKB01000101.1 GCA_003454665.1 Nitrospiraceae bacterium
CCATAGACATCGCCGCAGACCGTTCTGTGGCGCTCGTCACCTACCTGACAAAAAAGGGCGTACCCGAGGAGTCACTCGGCGCCGTCGCCTATCCGGCAAAGGTGACGGGGAGAGGGTTCACGATCAAAGACCGGAAAGTGATGATCATTATCACCTTCCCCTTCACCCCTGTGCGCAAACCAACGGCGCCCGAGGCCAAACCTGCTCCGGCACCGGTAGCAAAACCGAAGCCCGGGGAAAAACAGCCGCGGGAATCGAAAAAACCGGCTCAGGCCCCGCCGGCCGCTGCCCCTCCGGAGAAGCCAAAGATGATTCCCATACAGCCGGGGCCGGAGGAGTAAAATGGTGAACGGGAGATTCGGTGAAGGGGTGAAGAGGAAGCCGGGAAATTACAAATGTCTAAGCTCAAAGTTCGAAGGAAATCCAAAAAATGCAAAGCCAAAACAGATAATGCCGTCTCTCGCAGAGCCACAAAGGACGCAGAGGAAAGCAGAGTGATGTAATTTCAAATGGCAAAGCTCAAATGATTTCCAAAAATGATATACTTCAATGATACAGGATACACATGGCTTGAATACTGACTACTGATAATTATATGACCGACGACGATATACAGAAAAAAATAGCCGATCTCGAAGCAGAGCTGGTCCAGGCGCGCGCCCAGACGCAGAGCATGGGACAGTTGCTCGAAAACAAGTTGAACGAGATCTATATTCACTATCACATCTCAAGGACCATTAGCTCCGTCCTGGACATCCAGGAAATGCTCCTGCAGATAGCGGGAATCATTAAAAAGACCATTCCCTTCGAACGCATGTCCCTGTATCTCGTGGGAGAAAACCGGGACACCCTCGAACTCAGCTATTTCAGCGGACTGGATATCAAGCAGAAAATTATCCTGGACCGGGGAGCGGGAACGCCGGGCGGCATCGTTGAAAGCGGCGAACATCTCCACATCCACGATCTTGCCGCATTCTACGAACTCTTCGATGATTTCATACATTTTCCCGACGAGCAAAAAAACGGCGGCTCCTACATCGGCATAGCGCTGAAAGTGCATGATACGACGATCGGCGCCATCGGCATGGACACGTCCCGCCAGTTCGGCCTCAGCGTGGATGACATGGACTTCATGGCGATCCTGTCCCACCAGATCGCCGCGGGAATCGAAAAATCCCGGCTCTTCGAGAAGATACAGGGGCTGTCACAGCGCGACGGCCTGACGGGGCTCTATAATCACCGCATGTTCGAGGAAAAGCTGCAGATGGAAATAAACCGGCGGAAACGGACACGGTACCCGCTTTCGCTCATCATGCTGGACATAGACTTCTTCAAACAATACAATGACACCTACGGACATCAGGCGGGAGATTCAGTACTGAAGGAGCTTGCTGAAATCATCGAGGGCCAAAGCAGGTCCGACTCGACGGATATGTGCTGCCGCTACGGCGGCGAAGAGTTTGCCATGATCATGCCCGAGCTGGAGCTGCACAACGCCGTTAAGGTGGCGGAACGCCTTCGGGTCGCCGTCGAAGGACATGCATTCAGCATGGATGAAAATAAAAATCAAGGCCGGGTCACCATCAGCCTCGGTGTTTCGGGTATTTCGGACGCCCACGATATCACGCCGGAAGAATTCGTCAAGAAAGCGGACCAGGCCCTCTATCTTTCCAAGCGAAACGGCAGAAACCGCGTGAGTTATAGCCCTTAGAAGATAGACGATAAAACTACAGACAATTTAGATGACAGACAGTCAGACTACAGACGGTTAGAAGACAGACGATGAGGCTACAGACGGTCAGACCACAGATATTTAGACAAGAGACGGTTAGACGAGAGACGATTAAGTACAAGAGACAGACGATCAGACTGGAGATGTTCAGACAAGAGACTAAAACGGACAAAAGCTGCAGAAGCCCGACAACGGATGAAAAAACATAACTTTCGAAAACTCAAAATCTATCAGCGAGCCGTCGCCTATACCGTAGGAATTTATAAAATCAGCAGGCTTTTTCGTCTGCTATCTCCATTCTGACTACTGTCTACTGACTACTGTCTACTGTCTCCTGCCTTTAAAACGGCCTCGACAGCTTGGCGTAGTAGTACGATTGTTCGCTTCTCCCGGTATTCTCGGGAATATCCTGCCTCCACCGGTATTCGAACTTGACAAAAATGCGCCTGATCCGGTAGTCGAGAAACATGTTCACCTGATGATTTTGGGTATCTGCGGCCTCGGTTATTCTGAGTTCTTCCCGCAACTGCGCGCGGTAGCGAAGGCGTCGTGAAATGGGATAGGAAATGTTCGCCATCACGTAATACAGATCGTCTTCTGAGACAGCAGTAGTCGGGAGCGTTGAAAGAGTATATGCTGTTGAGCTGTCCTGTCCCCGGGAAGCGCCGGCTGTCAGGCCGATATAGGATGAAACTATATGATCTACGGTCAGATCATAGAGAGAAGAACGGCGTTTTTCATTCAAGTTCCGATCCGGCAAAGGCTGAAAGATCCCTCCCTCCTCGTATTTGTTGTCCAGGGACGTATAGCTGACCGTGCCGCGTATCAGCGTCCTCGGCAGTCTCCTGGTATCCAGAACAAGCCGGTAGGCGTGCTGCCAATAATTATTAGCGACCGGAGAATGATCCCGTTTGTTATTGAAGCCGTAACTAAGAACAAGGTTGTCCTTCCTCCACGCCTCGCTCCGTAATCCAAGATTTACGCTGTTTGTGTAAAACCGACCCCTTCCGTCCTTGCTCGGGTCGAGCTTGTCCGATAAATCGGTAAATCCGGCACCTAATTCATAGCCCGTCTCGATGACAAAGGGGCCCAGGAATGCCGGCGCATACTTTTTCGCATACCTCAGCCCCCCGTTAAGGCCGCCGTTGATGTAGGTCTGGTCCTCGGTCGTACTTGTGTAGTCAGAGAGCGTGTAATCAAGCCCTCCATGGAGTTCCAGCTCTTTGCTTATATCATAAATAACACGGGCTTCGGCCCGGTGGGTGGAATGCTCTGACGTTGTGTCGAGCCGATTATAAAACTTGTACCGGTAGTAATGCCGAAAACCGTCCTTTTTTTTGAAATCCAGGGTCATGGAATAATCCTGGGTCGTCTCATCGGACAGATATCCGGCAATGCTGTCTGTCTGCCGGTCGGTGAAGTGCCCGTCCAGTCTGAGGTCCGCGTCAGGAGCTATTCGGATAGTTGAGAACAGATTGGCTGTCTTATTTTCATAAGTAGAACCGTTGGCGAGGTCTTCATAATCCTCCACATTGCCGTCGAGACTGAACGTGAAGGCGGAATTTGCGCCATAATAAAAGGATGCCCGAGTATCGTCGCGGATTTCGCTCAACGGACTGGTTATGCTCAGAGATTCGGATTCGGTATGGATCCTCGACAACGTTATGTCGGGAAAATGTGCTGTAATGCCGCTGTTGTTATTGTTATTGCCTTTTCCTTTTTTTCCGAGATTGAGCCTGAGTGTCCCCCCATACGAGCTCTGCGTCACATCGTAACCCGCTATGCTCCCGCTGCTCTCCACATTCTCTATGCGCTCTGTCCCAAAGAAGTCCCAGGAGATCTTTTTCCCCGGGAAAAAAGTAGTGCTTATATTGTAATCCAGGTTGTCATTATCCGAGCCGTTACTTAAGGTGTTAAGGTAACTGTACACCGAATACCCGACCCCACCGTTGAACCTCATAAAACGAGGATCCCAGAGATGGCCTTGCAGGTTCACCCGATAATACTGCGTCCAGTATTGGTCATCAACGGTAACGGTATCTCCGGTTTTTGTTTTCGTGCCGTGGTAGGTAAACTCAACGACCCCGGAAACACGATACTGCGGTAAGGCCGCCTCCGGCAGAAAAACAATCGAGGCAACAGATAACAACGCGTAACTTATTATTTTATGAAGATTTTTCAGCACGGTACACATTAACCCATTCATAGCATAGGCACAATAAGCCTACATTGAAGTATGCAAAAACACTGCCTGAGAAGCAAAAGGGTTTATCTAAATTTTACAATAAGTTAAGAAAGGCTGAAACTTTTGTTTCACGCTCGCGTGAGCATAAACGCTCAAGAGGTGAGCATAATGATACTGAAAGACCCGAGAGGACAGACGACAGAGAAGAGAGGTCAGACTACAGCATTGCCTGAAGAGGCTTAGAACCATTGGACACTGATGAACACTGATTTTCGATGCAATACAAGAGATGAACGATACCTGATTCGGGATACTTAAGAGCAGTGCTTTGACATCGGAAATCTTGCATCCAAAATCTGTCCATCTGTCGCAATTCGCGTCCTTTCGTGCCCATTCGCGGCAAAAGAACAGGGGCTTCATTTTTTCATTAAAATCTCTATCTTCGCCTTTGCCCGAAGGTCTGAAATCCATTTTTCCATCAACTCAGCAGCCCTCTTGTCCTCAAGTTCTTTCTTCAGCTTGTCCCTGGCCTCGTTAAAGCTCAACTGGTGCTCCGGCCTCTTGTCCTCCACCTTAATGATAAACCATGTTCCTTGCGCCTTCACGAGCCCGCTAGTTTCACCGGGCTTCAGCACGAAGGCTGCATCTTCAAGCTCCGGAAATACTCTGCCTTTATGGATATACCCGATATCGCCGCCTTTGATTCGATAATTGTCCTCCGACTCCCTGGCCGCCAGGTTGGCGAAGTCCTTTCCTTCCTTTACCTGAGCCAGTATCCTCTGTGCTTTCTCTTGGTTCTTCGTCGAAATCATCCGCAGCCGAACACTTTCGGGCTGCCTGAATTTAGCCGTATTGTTCTGATAATATTCCCTGAGAGCCGTATCAGTCATCTGTGCCTGCTCCGTCACGGTTTCCTCGATCGCCTGCTGTATAAGCACTTCCCGCGCAACGCTTTCCCTGAGCTCGTCCTGGGTAATACCGGCCTGCTTCATGGCTGCCGTATACGCTTTTTTCGATTTGAATCTCTTCCTGATCTCTTTCATCCGCGCCTTCACCTGCTTTTTGGCAGGCTTCATACCCCTGGCAACTGCATCCTGATACTGCAGTTCTTTGGCAATCAGATCCTCGAGCGCCTTTTTCCGAAACTCATTCCGTTTCTCTTCAGAGATACTGCCGTGGTACGTAGAACGAGGTATCAGGGCATTTACCGCGACCTCGAGGGCACGGGAAGAAATATCAACGCCATTTACCCTCGCAACAACAGAATCGCCTGCATGAGACGACAAGGATACGAAAACAATAATAAGAGACAGGATTATTCTATTCACGCGTGGCTCCTTCGCTCTAAACTAACCGTGGCATTTTTCTCTCGCCGACGGTATACCAATGCGGCTCACAAATCACAACACAGGGATGCAATCAGAGGGCTGCCACTCTGAAAACTCGATGTTTATGATCACGCCAGCATGATAAAAAAGAAAAATACGAAAATTGGGAGGAGAGTCGCCGAGAAATAATAAATTTACCCCATCCAAAATTAACAGCATGTGACATACATATTGGAAATTGACTTCTTTCTGAATTTCGACTTCTGTCCCTGCTATTTTCCAAATGTATCGCCGAGAAAGTACTTCTTGTATTCTTCCGGGTTTTCTTTCTTCCACTTTTCGCTGAAGTACTGAAAAACCTGGACCCTGCCGTTTAAAGAATCCGCCACATAGACCCTGTCTTTTTCGTCCACAGACAACCCTGCAGGCATCAGAAAAAAGCCGGGGCTTTTGCCGATACCGCCGAAATAGAGGAGCAGCCGGCCGTTTTCATCAAACATCTGGACATTGTTAAAGGCAGCGTCAGCCACGTACACATTCCCCTCGCTGTCGATCCCGAGCCCCTTCGGCCGTGTAAAGGCTCCCGGCGTATCGCCGACTCCACCGACTTTCATCAAAAACTTCCCGTCCTGATCGAATACCTGGACCCGGAAGTTACTCGTGTCGGTTACATAGACCTTTCCGTTTCTCTTGTCGATGGCCA
>DMKB01000121.1 GCA_003454665.1 Nitrospiraceae bacterium
TTTATTGCCCACCTCATGAAGCTCAACGTCAAGAAATCCTCGATCGCGAGGAAGTTGTCGTCCATCAGGTCTTTCTTCGCGTACCTGAACCGCAAAAAAATCCTCGCGAATAATCCGGCACGACTGCTGGCGACACCGCGGCGGGAAAAGCGACTGCCTGCCGTACTGACCGTCGACGATGCGCTGCGCCTTATGGACTCGCCGGGGATCACCGCGGACACGGAACTGAGGGACCGAGCCGTCCTCGAAACCCTCTACTCCACCGGCATCCGGGCGAGTGAACTCATCGGAATCAACCACGAAGATATCAACCGCCGGGACCGGCTTATTCGCATCAGGGGAAAGGGCCGCAAGGAGCGTATCGTGCCCGTCGGAAACAAGGCCCTTGCGGCGATTGATGCCTACCTCGCCGCGTGGCCCGGCAATGCGTCAATACCCGCGATTTTCACCAATAAGTCGGGAAAACGCTTGACAGCGCGTACGGTTCAGCGTATTTTAGAAAATTACAGAAAAAAGCTGGGACTGGCCCAAAAAGCAAGCCCCCATACGCTCCGCCACAGCTTTGCCACGCATATGCTCGAGTCAGGGGCGGATCTCCGGGCGATACAGGAACTCCTGGGCCATGCCAGCCTTTCGACGACGCAGCGGTACACGCACCTGAACATCGACATGCTGATGGAGACCTATGACAAGGCCCATCCGAGAGCGAAAAGACGGAAGGACGAGGGATGAGGAGCGAAGGACGAAGAACAACGGACGAGAGGCAAGGCAAAAAAAAGATAAACAGAGTTAGGGATTTGGAAGTTTATCGGCTTGCATTTGATGCAGCCATGGGAATATTCCTAATATCGAAAGGGTTTCCAGTAGTAGAAAAATATTCACTTACCGATCAAGTACGCAGGTCTTCCAGATCAGTATGTGCGAATCTTGCCGAAGGTTGGAGAAAACGAAAATATAAAGCTGTGTTTATTAATAAATTATCTGATGCAGCGCAGGAAGCCGCTGAAACACAAACGTGGCTGGAATTTGCGTTTCAATGCAATTATATAACTTCTGAGCAATTTGAGAAGCTATATGAACATTATGAGCATATATTTGCGATGCTTACTACGATGGAAAGAAAAGCAGACGCTTTTTGTAAAGAATCGTCTGTCGTCCCAGCGAAGCGGTCGTCCATCGTCCATCGGTTTTCCCAGGAGGCTCCATGACTGACACCGCTGTCATGCACGGCACCACCATCCTCTCCGTACGGCGGGACAGCAAGGCGGTCATCGCCGGAGACGGCCAGGTTACCGTCGGATCAACGGTGATGAAACACAACGCCAAGAAAGTGCGTAAATTATACAACGACAAGGTGCTCGCCGGATTCGCCGGGGCCACGGCGGACGCCTTCACGCTCTTCGAAAAATTCGAGGCCAAGCTCGAGCAGTACCAGGGAAACCTGACGCGGGCCGCGGTGGAACT
Organism: Nitrospiraceae bacterium; assembly: GCA_003454665.1. Taxonomy (GTDB): domain Bacteria; phylum Nitrospirota; class UBA9217; order UBA9217; family UBA9217; genus UBA9217. The sequence goes on from DMKB01000121.1 coordinate 1,465, forward strand.
CGCAAAAGACTGGAGAACGGACAAAATCCTGCGCAGGCTCGAGGCGCTGATGATCGTGGCGGACAGTGAGCGATCGCTCATCCTTTCGGGTAACGGCGATGTCATCGAGCCTGAAGACGGCGTGACTTCCATCGGCTCCGGCGGACCCTATGCCCTTGCCGCGGCGCAGGCGCTTATGAAACACACGGACCTGGACGCACATACCATAGCAATGGAGTCCATGAAAATCGCGTCAGAAATCTGCATCTACACAAACCAGGAGATCACGGTAGAGGAGTTATAATTTTCAAACGCCAAATCGCAAAGCGCAAATAAATTCCAAAATACAAATTTCAAATGGTATCCTTTGTCATTTAGTCATTTGGACTTTATTTGATGTTTGAATTTTGTTATTTGGATTTTAGAAATTTGGAGGTTTCCTTGCAAGATACACTGACACCACGGCAGACCGTCGAAAAACTCGATAAATACGTTATCGGGCAGAACAAGGCAAAACGCGCTGTCGCCATTGCGCTCAGGAACCGTTGGCGCCGGCAGCGTCTGTCCGAGGAACTGCGCGACGAGGTCATGCCCAAGAACATCATCATGATCGGCTCAACGGGCGTAGGAAAGACCGAGATCGCCCGCAGGCTCGCGAAGCTCGTCCAGGCGCCCTTTTTAAAAATCGAGGCGTCCAAGTTTACCGAAGTCGGCTACGTGGGGAGGGACGTGGAATCCATCATCCGTGATCTTACGGAAATCGGCATCAACATGGTAAAAAACGAGATGGCCGAGAAGATCCAGAAAAAAGCCGAGGCCGCGGCGGAAGAGCGCTTGCTCGACCTGCTGTTACCGCCCCTCAGAACATCTCCCGGATTCGACGTGCCGAGCACTGAGCAGCAGGAGCAGCACACGACGACCCGCGAGAAGCTCAGAAAGCAACTGAAGGACGGAAAGCTCGACGGGCGGAGCGTGGAAGTGGAAACGAAGGAAAAAGTAATGCCCTTTGGCATCATCTCGAATGTCGGGATGGAAGAAATCGAGATGAATTTAAAGGAAATGCTGGGAGGCATGCTGCCTGACAAAACGAAAAAGCGGAAGGCCAAGGTGCCTGACGCGCTCCGGGTCCTGGTCCAGGAAGAGGCCGCGAAGCTCATCGACATGGACAAGGTCGTCAAGGAAGCGCTCGAGCGCATCGAGGATTCCGGCATCGTCTTTCTCGACGAGATAGACAAGATAGCAGGGAGGGAAACACACGGCCCCGACGTCTCCCGCCAGGGAGTGCAGCGGGACCTCCTGCCGATCGTCGAAGGCTCCACCGTCAACACCAAGTACGGCCCGGTGAGGACTGATCATATCCTGTTCATTGCCGCAGGGGCCTTTCACGTGGCCAAGCCATCGGAC
>DMKB01000107.1 GCA_003454665.1 Nitrospiraceae bacterium
GGTATCTGGCATCAGCTATCAGGAAAACATCCTGTCCATTAACTGCAGTAGGCAGTATTCAGCTTTCAGCATGCTGCTTCCTGCTTCCACCATTCCGCATTCCGCACTCCGCACTCCGCACTCCGCATTCCGCACTCCGCATTCTCCCTCCTGCCTCCTGGCTCCTGCTTTCACTACTCTGCGCTCCCCGTTTCCTCGCACAGACCCGCCCTCTTGTTGTCTATTCCGCCATAGTCTTCGGGATAGACGTAATCCTTCCGCAAGGGGTGCCCTTCCCAGTCCGGCGGCAGCAAGAGTCGCGTCAGGTTGCTGTGCCCCGTAAAGATGATTCCAAGGAGATCATAGGTCTCCCGTTCGAACCAGTTTATTCCCTTGAACAACGGTTCGAGTGAATCGATTTCCGGGTGTTCGCGGTCAAGGTACGCCTTGACCGTTATCTTCCGGTCGAGGGAATAGGAATACAGGTTATAAACGACGGCGAAGGATTCCCCGTAGTCCACGCCGAGATGATTTGTGAGCGAATGAAACATGAACGTCCTGTCGTTTTTCAGGATATCCATGACGGCAAGGACGTCTTCCTTCCTGATTTCGACAAGAATGTCGTCATTCGGCATTTCCGCACTGTTCACGATCGAAGGCCCGAGTCTTTTCTTCAGCCGTTCGATCAATGCCTGTCGTTCCACCACCTGCTCAATCCCCTTTCACAAAATAGGCCTGGCGCTTTATCTTCTGCTGAATTTTCATCAGTGCTTCCGTCAGTGCCTCGGGGCGGGGAGGGCATCCCGGCAGATAGACATCCACCGGTATGATCTTGTCGACCCCCTTTAACACGGAATAGCTTAATTGAAAAAGGCCCCCGCAGTTCGCGCAGCTCCCCATTGCAATAACATACTTGGGTTCGGCCATCTGGTCATAGAGCCGGCGAAGCCGTGGCGCCATTTTCAACGTAACGGTCCCGGCTACGATCATCAGGTCCGACTGCCGCGGCGTGGCACGGAAGAGCGATCCGAACCGGTCGATATCCGCCCGGGGCCCGCCGGTCTGCATCAATTCAATGGAACAGCATGCCAGGCCCAGCAGAAGATACCATACGGAATTGGCCCGGGCCAGGTTGACGGCCGCATCGATCTTGGTCAGGATCAGAAGAGGGTCTTCAGGAAGCCTGTTAACGATGTTGAATTTTTCGAACATGACATCCTTCCTTCATTTGGCTCTTCCGACTTTTCTGTGGGCCGATTGCGTACCTGACCGGGATAAACTCCCGACTTCATCCCCGACAATATCGGGACAGGCGGGAACAGGCCGGAACCAAAAGCTATCTCGCGCAACCAAAAGTTGGCGCTTTTAAGCGAGTCGCAAAGAAAATCTATAAATTTCTTGTATCAACTTCGAAAAGCTAAAAAAATATCTCGCGTAACGGCTACAGGCGACACGGTTCATGCATAAAGATTTAACGAAGCATGAGTCATTCAAAAAGCCACAGGAGTTTTTCTTAACCCACATCTCGTTCTTTATTCAGCATTCCTTCGTGCTCCTTTGTGGCTCTTCGTGGATAATGTCTCTCTTTTTTCTGTTTTCTGCTTGAATTGATCCGACTTTTCCGCGTGAATCTGCGGCCAAATGCTTTTTAACGGGCCAAGAATTTCGCACAGGACGGGTCGGAGATGTGCAAAAAAAAGGAAAAAGCCATACCCCTCCGCATCAACTGAGTTAAAGACCCACACCAAACCCGGAAAACCCCCTTATTCAATCTCTTTAATGATCTCCTTGATCCGTTGCACGCGGCCCTCGACGCGGAGCGGCATCCGGACCGACCGCAGCCATTCCAGGTATCCGTTCTTCCATGCATAGATAAGACCGAGAAACAGGATGCCGATAAACAGGAATATCTCGATAAACACGAGAAGACCTTTTCCGGCAAGGAGGTAATTTCTGAAATTCACGATGACGGGATAGATAAGGATCAGTTCCACGTCGAAGATAATGAAGAGGATGGCGATAAGATAGAAGCGGGCGTTGAAGTTTATCCAACCCGTGCCGATGGGGTCCTCACCGCATTCATAGGTTGTCAGTTTCTCGGGGTTAGGCCGGTACGGCGCAATGATCCGTACCAGGACCATGGTGAGAAAAACAATAAGGAATCCCGTGATGAAAAAAACGAAAATATTTCCGAAGGGATTGAGCATAGTCCGCACTTTTCGAGATACCGCTGTCCAAATGATTTCAAAAAGAAACTACGCCACGACACGACTGAGAACGTGCCGGAGAACACGATCGCCTGGCTGGTTCCATACATGAGCTGGTAAGTAAAAACGATACACGAATCCATCTGAATTTGCAATCATATAAATGAGCAATGAGGGAAAAAGAGGTCTTTTTTCAATGGAATGCAGCTTGAGAAGATTGGGTTAATGAGTTGATAAATAGTATAAAACCGTGTCTTTGTACTAAGAAAGGTTTACTGTTTTCTCATTTGAACACAAACAGCAAAAAACGATAGCCTCTCGCAGAGACGCAGAGACCGCAGAGAAGAATGTATTTAAGTCCCTGTCCTCTGCGGTCTCTGCGTCTCTGCGAGAGGC
>DMKB01000255.1 GCA_003454665.1 Nitrospiraceae bacterium
TCGCCGTCGTCGGGGCCGGGGCCTACTTCGGTTTTCGCGGCGTGCCCAGGGGTGAGATCGCGGGTTCCCGCACCATGAAAGAAATCCTGACGTTGACCACTACGCTGCTGCCCATCATTGCAGCCATCGTTCTCGTTGTTGTGTTCAAGATGAATCTCGCCCTCGCCATGGCGGGCATCGTAATCGTGATGTTTCTCTTTTATCGTTATTCCATAAGGGACGTCGTCACAACGCTTCGCGAAAGCCTCTCACTCAATATTCTGCTCATGGTCGTCGGAATCATGGTGTTCAAAGGAATGCTCACCGCGACGGGAGCTATTGACGCCCTGCCTGCGTTCTTCGAGCAGAGCGGCCTTCCCCACAGCGCCGTACTGTTCTCACTTCCCTTTCTGGTGGGGCTTCTCACGGGGCTCACGATCGGGTTCGTGGGGGCTTCGTTTCCGATCATCACGGTCATGATGGGCGGCAATCCCGAACCCGCGGCGCTCACCTTTGCCTTCGCGAGCGGCTTCGCCGGAGTAATGCTTTCACCCACCCACCTCTGCCTGATCCTGACGTGCCGGTTTTTAAAGGCCGACATGGCCGGTGTTTACCGGTTGTTGTACCTTCCCGTCATCATCATCCTGGCCGTAGGGTTTGTCGCATTTCTCGCTGGATAAGAAGTTACTGATACCTGATGCCTATAGTCCTTTGTCTGTATTCTGTAGTCTCATCTCTGATGTCTATAATCTGTCATCTTTTTTCTGTCTCCTGTCTCCTGCTTTCCTCTTCTAACACTTGACTCCTGGAGCGCTATCCAAGTATAATCCGTGAACTACAGACAGGAAAGGAAACAGGTATGAAGAAAGTAATCAGGGATTATGGGAAATTTCTCTCGATGACGAGCGAGACCTTCGGCGCAGCCACAAAAAAACACAGCGTGAAGTGCAAGCGCGGTTGCCATGAGTGCTGTGCCAACGGGTTCTTCGACATCACGCTTCTCGATGCGCTCCATCTTCGCGCGGCCCTCAAAAAAGTCCCCGCCGCCGTCAGGAAGCGTGTTATCGCCAAAGCGGAAGAGCAGCTCGATATTCTTGAGAAAAAAAAGGCTTTCTCACGCAAGAACCCCATTCTGAAGACCCTGAAGGACATCGACAGCGTCTCCCGGAGATCCGCAAAGATGTCCTGTCCGGCCCTGGAGAACGGCGTCTGCCTGCTCTACCATCACCGGGCCCATATCTGCCGCATCTTCGGCCCCACGGTGCGGGGTCCCCGCCGTGCCGTGCGCTTGGAAGGCTGCGGCTACTTTACCCGGGACATCCCGGAATCGGATTTGCCCATCCTCGACAACTATGAAGCAGAAGAGAAGATTCTTCGGGCCATGTACACAAAGGCGGGTCGCAAGCGGATACGGGACATCGACACGATCATCCCTGCTGCGCTCACGCTGGATATGGAGAAATGGCTCTGATGTGATAAGCACCAAATCCCAAACAGCAAATAACAAATAATCACCAATGACCAAATTTCAAACAGTTGGATATTGTATCTCAGATATTATTTGATTTTTGTTATTTGGATATTGGATATTTCCCGCCCATGGAAATAATCGACAAGAAGATCGCCTGGAAAGGCTCATTCATGAGCGCCGTGGAGATCACCTACCGCGACGCACGAGGGAACGTGCACATCTGGGAGGCGGTGGAGCGCGTGGGTATCGGCGGCATCGTGGTCATGGTTGCCGTCACGCCGACCGGATCAGTCCTGCTCGAAAAGCAGTTCAGGCCACCCCTCGGGCGGGATGTCGTGGAACTGCCGGCAGGACTCGTTGATCCCGGGGAGTCCATGGAAGGTGCCGCCAGGCGTGAGTTGATAGAAGAAACCGGATGGTCCGCGCAGAAGCTCGATTTTCTTGCAGAAGGCCCGATATCAACAGGCGCTTCCACGGAAATTCTCCGGGCCTACCTCTGCACAACGCTCGAATACGTCGGCAAGTCCGGCGGCGATGATAATGAGATCATTGAAGTAAGGGAAGTACCGATGGCGAACATACAGGAGTTTCTCCGCGATACGCAGACGTCAGGCACCCTCGTGGACCTGAAAGTCTTCGGACTGGTGGAACTGGCGAGGAAGAAGCTGGAAGCCTCCTATTAAATTCCAAATTTCAAGCACCAAATCCCAAATAAATTTCAAAATTCGAATTTCCAAACAGAGAAGCCCTAGGCTCTATGCATAGCGCGCTACCGCACGCTACCGCCGAAGCCTGATAGGACAACAGGGGGTTGTTTTGACATTGGAGCTTGGAATTTATTTGAGATTTGATATTTGTGATTTCGTGCTTACTGCTACAAGTTCTTTCCCTGCCTCATAGGCATCCGTGAGCGCTGTCGGATGTTTCAGGACCGCACCCTTCTCATCTACCGAACCGTAGCCCAGCGTTTGATGTTCCTGCACGTTCAGGGTCCTGAAAAAAGCCTTTGCCGTGACCTCGGAGCAATGAAATCCCGGGTTCTTCTCATCCTTCTTCATACCACCTACGAGGAGAAGCAGCCCCTTTCTTCCGTGCGCCCCTGCCGGGATCGGCTTATTCCTGACGTACTTTTCGGCCCAGAAGGCCTGGCACCGATCGATCACGGCTTTCATCTGGGAACTCAGCCCGTAGAAAAAAATCGGTGAAGCGACGATGATCCGGTCCGCGCTGCGAATATCCTGATGGATCGTCTGCATGTCGTCAAGAATCACGCACTTCGGCTCGTTGTCGCAGTTGCCGCAGTTCTGGCAGGGCTTGATGTTCATCCAGTTCACGTCGTATACCGTGACCTCGGCGCCCTGCTCGCGCGCACCCCGCACTGCTTCAGCAAGGAGTGTCTGCGTATTCCCTCCCTTCCGGGGGCTTCCGTTGAAAGCGATTACCTGCACGTTATTTCCTCCTCAGCGCTCTTACCCGTCCGCTCTCTTCCGCAGCCGCGCGAAAAGTGGGGAAAATCGAACACGGATAGCAAGCCCCGCCGGGGCGGGACGCCGAGATACGAAGAGATGGATTGATGACCGTCTGGTGCCGCTCTCACGCTCATCATCGGCTCTTTGTCCGACTCTTCCGTACCTATCCGTGTTCGTCTTATCCTCTGATATCTGAACGTCTCTAGTCTATCTTTTTAAAGGCCTGCTTTTTCGACTGACAGACCGGACAGGTGTCAGGCGCCTCGCCTTCGGCAGTGTGGCCGCAGACCTGGCATACATAATAATCCGTCTCTTCGTTCTTGCCGAGGTTCTCGAGGGCTTTCTTATAGAGGTCGGCGTGCGTCTGTTCGACTGCATTGGCATGTTCGAACGACTTGAGGGCGCCCTCATTTTTTTCTTTCTTCGCTTCACCGATCATCTGCGGATACATCTTCTGGAACTCATAGGACTCCCCGGTGATCGCCTCGGCGAGGTTCTCTTTGGTAGCCTGTATCCCCCCGAGTTCCCGAAGGTGATTAAGGGCATGAACGGTTTCCGCCTCTGCTGCCGCCCTGAAGAGTTTGGCAACCTGCGTGTGTCCTTCCTGCTCCGCCTTCCGTGAAAAGGCGGTGTATTTCCTGTTTGCCTGCGACTCACCCGCGAAGGCGTCGGCAAGATTCTTCATTGTTTGCGACATGCATCCCCTCCCACTTTTTTCTCTTTGAATTATTTACTGCAGGTATATCCCTCGCCCGTAGCCGCCATTGGCTGACCGCAGCATACGAGTTCTCCTCCACCCGCGCTCGTCACGACGACCTCATTACCGCAAATAGCGCATTTGTACATCTGTCCCTGATTCGTAGCCATCATTCACCTCCCTGTAATGTTAATCTTCCAGAAGCGTACTGAACGTATTGTGATGTTCCTCTTCATCCTCGAGAATACCCGTAAAGAGGCTGCTGGTTACCACATCCCCTTCCTTGTCGGCGAGGGCGATTATTTCCTTGTACAATGCAATGGCCCCTTCTTCCGCCTTTTTGTTGACCCCCAGCATCTCCTTCGCTGTTTTTCCGATCTCGATGGGCGTCGGCTTTGTGGTGGGAACACCGCCGAGATAATCGAGCCGTTCGGCGATCTCTTCCGCATGCTTCATCTCGGTGATCGCGATCTCTTTGAAAATCCCCCCGAGCGACGCCGCCGGGAGACCCTTCACCATCACGTGCTGCCACATGTACTGCACGCTTACCTGTATCTCTCGTGCTATTGCATCATTCAGTTTGTCCAGCAATTCCTTGCTCGCCATGGTGTCCTCCTTGTACGTTGATTGTTGTCAGCCCGAGCGCATCTCGGGAACGGGCTGGCCTATTATAGTATGAATATTCAGAGAAGGGAACAGGAAATTCTATGAAGCAGGAGCCAGGAGCCAGGAGTCAGGAGTCAGGAAAAAGATAGCAGACTACAGACTCAAGACAGAAGACTAATTATTGAAGCAACACCCTGTTCCTCATCCTGTTAATCCTGTCTAAATTCTTTACGGCGTGCCCTCCTCAGAGAGGCGGCGCACTACGCTGACACCGAATTCCCGTCTCGCGCCTTTCTCCAGCCTTCTGCGGCGAGGCGTTCTCCCCGCTGCATACCCCAGGCCTTCAGATCGTGCAGGTACTGCTGCGGGTCGACTTTCGCACGTTTGATGATTTCTGATCGCTCCCGTATAGAATCTTCAGAATCCGTCGGAGACATACCGGTCCACGTGCAGTACCCCTCGTCAAAGAGATACTCGGGCGTCGGCTCGTTCGTATGGAGCCCCTGCTTCATGAGTCGAACAACCTCCATATCAAAGGCGATGATCCAGCCGTTGTCGTTCAGCATCGTTTGCGGCTCAAAGGGCACATCACCCGAACACTTCGGGCAGTACAGCGAGCTGACTGCCTCTGCGGGCAACACCTGGTCCCTGAATTGGAAACCTACACTGCTGCGCCCGCATTGACACGTGATCTTATGTTCCATGCACATACGTTCCCTCCTTAATGATGAATCAGCGTAACTTCATTTTTTTTTTGATCTCAGCTTCTTCGTTCCCATCGACGATGTACAGGCCGGGCACCTTCCGTATACGGTAACGTGGCTGCCCGTCACCTGAAATCCCTGTTTCTCGCCGGCCCTCAGGTTGATCGGAAAACTCCGGTGAATGTCCACCACCCGCTTGCACCCGGTGCAAATCAGGTGATGATGCGGCTCTGCGTGGAAATCGAAGCGCTTCCTGCCCGGCTCAATCGCCAGTTCCAGCAGCCGGCCGCGCAGCCGCAACGCCTCGAGGGCGCTGTACACCGTCGCCACGGACATCGTGGGAAAGTTCTTTGAAACGGCCCGGTAAATCTCTTCCGCCGACGGATGATCCGTGCGCCCCTCCAGGTAGCCAAGGATGGCAAGCCTCTGGGGGGTGAGTTTGAAACCTATGTCCCGGTATTTTTCCATTGCGCTAGTTTAAAATAATTACTATTTAACATATATTACTAACAAAACTTATTCCTGTCAAGCATTTTCTCCCCCGCCCGCGCCATTCCACGAAAGAAATTGAAATATCACGGTTTTTCTGTTATCTTAGCCTTAGCGGTATTGTTCTCGCCGCAGGGTAAGGAGAGATATGGACACCCTTGACGAATTCACTGCAGAACCAATGATCGCATATTTTTCCATGGAAATCGGCGTCAAAAGCGACATCCCCACCTACAGCGGCGGCCTGGGCGTTCTTGCCGGCGACACCATCAAGTCAGCAGCTGATCTCAAATTGCCCTTCGTGGCAGTGACGCTCATCAGCCGCAAAGGCTACTTTACCCAGGAAATCGACAAAGACGGCCGACAGACGGAACAACCTGCTGTCTGGGATCCCGCGAAAGATATGAGGCTTCTGCCGGAGCAGGTCCTGGTGGAGATCGAGGGGCGCGCTGTCCACATCCGGGCATGGCTCTATCTCGTTACCAGCCCCACGGGCGGGTCTGTGCCGATTCTCTTTCTGGACACGGATACTCCCGATAATGCTCCTGAGGACAGGGGGATTACCGACTCGCTCTACGGGGGAGACACCACCTACCGGATAAAACAGGAGCTTGTCCTCGGCATGGGCGGCGTGCGCATGCTCCAAGCCCTTGGTTTTCATATCAAGAAATACCACATGAACGAAGGTCACGCCGGCTTCCTCGTCATCGAGCTGCTCCTCCGGTTCAAGCGTGATATCGAGAGTGTCTGGGATGAGCGTTCCGTCTGGGATGTCCCCCGGGTACGGGACCTCTGCGTCTTCACCACCCATACGCCGGTAGACGCGGGGCATGATAAATTCCCCTATGATCTCGTCAGGAAGCTCTGTGGGAAGCTGATCCCCTTTGACGTGTTGAAAGACCTGGCAGGCAAGGACAGCCTCAACATGACGCTCCTGGCCCTCAACCTGAGCAAATACGTGAATGGCGTGGCAAAGAAGCACGGCGAGGTGTCGCAGCACATGTTCCCCGGGTATACCATTCATGCCATAACGAACGGCGTGCACTCCTTCACGTGGACCTGTCCGGAAATAGCGCGTCTCTTCGATATCTATATCCCGGGGTGGGCGAACGAGCCGGAGCTCTTCGTCCGGTGCGGCAACATCCCGGAACAAGAGCTTTGGGACGCCCATCAGAAGGCAAAGAAGAAACTGCTTGATCATGTAAAGAAAACATTGGGTATCGCCATGGATCCGGATGTACTCACCCTCGGCTTTGCCCGGCGAGCCACGGCATATAAGCGGATGGACCTCCTGTTTCATGATGTAGAAAGGCTCATGCAGATTGCGGAGCAGGGCAGGATCCAGCTCATCTATGCGGGAAAAGCCCACCCCAAGGATGAACCCGGCAAAAAGCTGATCCAGGGCATCCACGGATACCGCGACCGGCTCAAGGACAAAATCGCCATTGCCTACCTCCCGGGTTATAACATGGACCTGGGCCTCAAACTCGTCTCGGGTGTCGACGTATGGCTGAATACGCCCCTCAGACCCCTCGAAGCATCGGGCACGAGCGGTATGAAGGCGGCCCACAACGGCGTCGTGAACTTCAGCGTCCTCGACGGCTGGTGGATCGAAGGCCACATCGAGGGCTTTACGGGCTGGTCTATCGGGAAGCAGTCACCCGAAGTCGCGACGCCCGAGGCCGGTGATGCCGAGGACGCGAAAGACCTCTATACCAAACTCGAGAACCTTATCATCCCCAAATACTATGATAGCGACAAGCGCGGCTGGAGCCGAATGATGAAAAGCGCAATCAGCAAGAACGCCTACTACTTCAACAGTCACCGCATGATGCGGCGGTATGTGACGGAAGCATACATACGATGAGACAAGCTCCAAATATCAAATTGCAAATCCCAAATAAGGTGAGGCGCCAATATCCAAATAATAAACTCCAAATAACTGCCAGGCAACAATGATCATATCATTTGGAATGTGGAGACGGGAACTGGGAATTTATTTGCGATTTGTTTTTTGGGCTTTGTTATTTG
>DMKB01000071.1 GCA_003454665.1 Nitrospiraceae bacterium
CACCGGGCGGGCAAGGGCCTCGACGCCGAGCTGGCTGTGCGCGAGGGCGTAGGTGAAACTTCCGAAAAAAGCCCCGTCCATCTTCTCTGCCGTAAAGCGGTCTACAATATTGCCGTAGCGGCTCAGGCTCGTAAAGTGTATGGCTATACCGAGCCGGTCCGACAAGTACTTCCCGAGGAACTGATGGCGCTTCCGCTGGAGGAAAATATTCTGCTCCGGAATGAGCCCGATCAGGAGTTCCTGCTGCCCGAAGGGGGTCTTCGGCAGGGGCTCCTGCTTCTTCGGCTCTTCACATGCAGCCGCAAAAGCAACAAGCGCCGCAACGAGAGACACGACGAGTCCGTTCGATCCTGTGAAACGAAGCATACCTTCTCCTTTATCCGTTCACCGCTCGGCTGACGGCGCCTCCCGGTGGAGCGGCAGGATGACCTTAAAGACGCTCCCCTTCCCTGCCTCGCTGTCTACCTCTATCCGACCGTTGTGGTTAAGGACGATGCGTTCGCTGATCGGAAGTCCAAGCCCGGTACCGCTGCCATCCCCCCGGGCGGTAAAAAAAGGCTCAAATATTTTTCCCATGTCATCCCGGGGAATTCCGTTGCCCGTATCGGAAAACGCGACCACCGCTTCTCGCTGCCCTTGCCGATCGGCCCGCACGGTGAGCTCACCACCCTCGGGCATGGCCTGAAGCGCATTGTTCACCAGATTGATGAATACCTGTTTCATTTCATTGGAGTCCATACTGACGATGAACTCCTGACCGTCATATTCTTCCCGAATGCGCACCGATGACGACTCTGCGATCCCCTGCACGAGCGCAAGCGTCTCTTTGAGCGGCTGCAGCAGATCGGCGGGCTGCATCCACGCCTGCCGCTTGCGCGAATAGTCAAGAAGGTTCCGGATAATCTTCCTGACCCGGAGTGTCTCCTGTTCCATCATCTCGAGCATCCGTTTCGGTTCTTCCTGCATATCGAGCGTTTTCAGGAGGTGCGTCGTGTACCCGAGCACGCTCGTCAGGGGATTGTTTATTTCGTGGGCGATATTCGCCGCCAACTCACCGACGGCCGCCATCCTCGTAGAGCGTACGAGTTGCTCCTGCGTCTGCTCGAGCTTGTGCACGTTGTTTTTCAGGTCGCTGTAGAGATTGGCGTTTTGCAGGGCCGCGCTGATCAGATTCGAAAAAACCGTAAACAGCCTGAGGTCATGCTTGTCGAAACAGGCGCCGCCCTTCTTATTAATGGCCGTGAGCAGCCCCACCATGGAGTTGGACGACCACAGAGGTACCGCCATCAGGCACCTGATTCCCAGTGATTCCATAACCGCCTTCTCGAATCGGAAGTCGGACTGAGCGTCGAGAATCAGGAGCGGCGTTCCGTAGCTCACGATCCAGTTATAAATGCCGCCGGCCTCCAGAATGACGTCTCCCCCAAGCAGCGTCTGCGCTTTACTGCCGAATGCGCCGATGTACTTAAGCATTTTTTCATTTTTGTCGACGGCGGAAATGGTTATCGTATCCGCACGGACCAGATCTTCGGCACGTGCCGCGATCTTTTCGAGCAGCGATTCGACATCAAGACTCTCCATGAGATCGAGACCGGCGGTGTGGAGAATAAAAAGGTCCCGGTTCCCGCGGGAAAGGCTTGTTTCCCGCTGCTTGAGCGTAAGTGCCATCTGGTTGAAGGCGTGGCTCAACCTGCTTATTTCGTCCTTCCCCTGCACCGGGATAGGCGCATTCCAGTTCTGCCGGCCCAGGTCTTCAGCAGCGGCACTGAGCCGCGAGATCGGCCGGGTGATGCTTGCGGCGAGAATCTGGCTGATCACCAGTCCAAGCACGAGTATCGCAACAAGTGCAAGCGCTCCTTTTTTGACGATATCCAGATATTTCCGGGCATGCCACTGCCCCGAGATACCGGTCCGGATAAAACCGACCCTCTTTTCTGAAACCACAACGGGATGGATCACATCGTAGACGCCATTCTGGAGGCGTTGAAACGAGGGAGTGCGCATGTTCTTTGATGGAGTATTGAGAGCACTGTCTATGGTAATCGTATTACCTGGAGAGAATTCCAGGGAAAGGCGAGGACGGCCAGGGGGAATGCGTTCGGTCCGGGTCCTTCCGGTTATCAGGTTACCGGAATGGTCATAGACCAGGACATAGAGGAGGTCTCGCTCTGAGGGCTCCTCGCTGCAGCAGATGAGGGCGGGGATGATCTTATCGTCAATTGCACGGGCATTCCGTGCCTGCATATCAGGAAGCGTGAGTGCCGCAAGATACCGTGCCACGTAGATGGCCCTCCCGCGTATCTCTTCGTCAAGCACCCGTTTCCCCTCGCCCATGAAGAACACCCCGACGAGACTCGCGGCAAGAACGAGGGCGATAGTCACGAAGAAAGATACCCGGCACCCGATCCCCCCCCACCATCTCACCGTCTGGCGTACCCAGGTGGAAAACGCCGTTCCTATTCGTTTTACTCGTGCCATAGGACGCACCACCAAATCATAGTAACATAAAACCAACTGACTGTAAATGCAATAAAAAAGGCAAGGGAATCCCCCTTGCCGCGTGAACCTTCGTACTGGAAAATGGTGTTTATGCCTTTGTTTTCGCCGGCGCCTTCGGCTGTGCTGTCTCTTTCAGCTGCCGTTCCACAAGCTCTATCACCGCCATGGAAGCGGCGTCGCCAAGGCGGGTGCCGGAGCGGACGATGCGCGTATCCCCGCCGTTTCTGCCCGAAAACCGCGGCGCTATGCTCGAAAAAAGGCTTTTCACGACAGATTCGTCGTTGATGAAGCTGAGCGCCTGTCGCCGTGCATGCAGATCTCCCCGCTTCGCCAGGGTAATCATTTTCTCTGCCAGGGAACGAATTTCTTTTGCCTTGGCCACCGTGGTCTCGATCTTTTCATTCTTCAGGAGCGCTGCTACGAGCGTCCGGAGCAGTGCCTTGCGGTGTCCGGAATCCCTGCCGAACTGTCTTCCCGTATATCCGTGTCTCATTGTGCTGTCCTAACCCCAGTTTTGGTAATGGAATACAAAGCATTCAGGGAGCGGTACCTGCTCCCCGTCCTGCGCTCTTGTCACACGCTTGCCCACCTGCTATCCTTCGGTCGGTTTTTCGTGGAGCAGTTTACGGGCCTCCCGCACGATCGTGTCATCCACCTTCAGGCCCAGGCCCAGGCCCATTTCAGTCAGTATTTCCTTGATTTCATTCAGGGATTTTCTGCCGAAGTTTTTGGTCTTGAGCATTTCGCTCTCTGTTTTCTGGACCATCTCAGATATCGTTTCAATACCGGCATTTTTAAGACAGTTTGCCGCCCGCACGGATAGCTCCAGTTCGCTTACGCTGCGAAGCAGGTTTTCATTAAATGCCGGAGACTTTTTGATCTCCTCTTCGGCCATCACGATCTCCTCCTCCTCAGGGAGGTGGATGAAAAAGCTCAAATGATCCTTGAGAAGCTTTGCCGCATGCGCCACGGCATCATCGGGCCGGATACTGCCGTCAGTCGTAACCTCCAGAACGAGTTTATCGAAGTCGGTCTCCTGCCCCACCCGCGCGTTCTCAACCTTGAAATTTACTTTCCGAATGGGCGAGAATATCGAGTCAATCGGGATGACGCCGATCGGCTGTCCCGGTTCCTTGTTCTTTTCAGAGGGAACATACCCCCTGCCGCGACGTGCCCGCATCTCCATCTCGAGCTTCCCGTTCTTGTCGATCGTCGCGATATGGAGCCCCGGATTCAGGATCTCCACCTCGGCATCCGCCTCGATATCCTTCGCCGTCACTTCACCCGGCCCTTTGGTTTTGATCGAGAGCGTCTTTACTTTATCGGTATGCAGTTTCAGACGAATTTCCTTGAGGTTCAGGATCAAGTCTGTCGTATCTTCGATAACACCGGGAACACTCGAGAACTCGTGCTGCGCGCCGCTGATCCGTACTGATGAAATCGCCGAGCCTTCCAGCGAAGAGAGAAGCACGCGCCGAAGTGAATTCCCGAGTGTGGTGCCGAAGCCCCGCTCCAGCGGCTCCGC
>DMKB01000069.1 GCA_003454665.1 Nitrospiraceae bacterium
CGAACGGGACCTGCGCCTGCCGGAGTAGTTAAATCACTATTCGGCACCGGCGATTTATGTTTTGACCAAGACGGACAAACTGAAGCGGCAGGAAGCAGAACGCGCACGGGAAACGGTCTTTACCAGACTTGGCCTTGGGGAGAAACCGATCCTCACCTCCGCCAGGAAGGGGCAGGGCATGGATCAGCTCTGGAAGGAGATTCGCGCAATGCTGAATTAAGATACATGATACACGATGCACGATACATGATGCACGTGATCCTGCTCTTCGGTACCTATCTCGATAGCTTGATATTCCCTCCTCAATTTAGGCCTTCATAACAATTCTATAGTAGTATGATCCAAAACCGCTCTCCCTGTTGGGAAACCAACAGCAGTTTAGCGCGGAAACGCTCAAAGTCGCTCAAATTACAATTTGTAATCATTACTAGTACATTGATTACACAAAGAAAATTAAGTAAGGCATAAAATATGCAACTTATAACCAATAAAAAGTGAAATTGTTTGCTTTTTTGGTATCGCAATTTCATTGTCTCATGTTTCCTTGTAACTGTACGCTTTGGCAGGGAGACCCATCCAGAGCAACGCTGCCTTGCATAATCCTGCCGAACATACGGTTCCTTCCGGGGGGGAGGGATGCTCTTGGATCTTTTTTTTCTAAAAAAACGCCACACTCATCCTCGTATGACGCGCATGTGCCCCTTCTAGTTGCCACACACCACATCGAGTAAAATCAGCGTGAGATAGCCTTCATCGACGAGGAAGCTACTGTGTCTAAAAAAGGATTAAAATAGTCCTAATTAGACTTCGTGTCCATATTCGATTGAAGAAGAGATTGATGGTCCAAAGGTACGAACGGTTTATTGTGAGGGGGAAGGGAGGGGAAAATGAGCTCATCTGCAAGGCGCTGCTGGATCACCATTACTTTTTTGCTGAGCGGACTTGCTGCAACCTGCACGGTCCACGCCGCGGAGATGCATGGCAGGAGTTCGACACAGCTTCTGTGGTATAACGATATCGTTGATGCAAGCAGTCAGATGGATATCGCCGAGTATTTACGGTTCACCATTACGGACATCGACAAAGAAAAAAAGGTGTCGCTCTACGGATACGGGAGGCTGCTCTGGGACATCAAGGGCAATGACCCATCCGGAAACAGTGATGATCTTCAGGAGCGCGTGTATTATTTATATGCCGATTACAAGGATTTTCTCGATTCAGCGGACCTGCGGGTCGGGCGGCAGTTCATTAACCTCTCGGCAGGAAGCGCCCACCTGGACGGCGTGGAGGCGCACATCAAGAAGATCGGGCCGCTCGGGCTCGTGGTCATGGGGGGCAGAAACGTCATATTCGGTGAGGAAGGATCGCTCACGAGCCATTCTTATTCAGCCGGCTTTTCAGCATACCTTGCCGGCAAATCAATGGATTACCTTGATCTGAGTTACGTTCGAACTTATGATTACGGCGATATCGCGAGAGACATCATCGGCAGCAGCTACAAACAGTATTTCTTTAAATCGATCAAGGTATACGCTAATGCCAGATACGATCTGACGGCCGAGGTTTTCAACGAGCTTCTGGGGGGAATCAAGTATTTCCCGACGCTCAACCTGATGATGACGGCCGAGTATTACCAGAGCTATCCCACCTTTGATTCCACTTCAATCTATTCGGTATTCGCTGTTAATCAGTACAAAGAGAATATTTTCAGGGCCGATTATACGTTGGCAACGTGGGTCGATGTCAGCGTCGGTTACCGCCAGGAAGACTTTGGTGAAGACGGCGACGCGACCCTGTACGATGTAGGTCTGAAGTTCAGACCCTCCGTGAATGCAACGATCGGCCTGTTTCATGACAGCCGGTCAGGCTATCCCGGAGACCTCGACGGATACCGGGTCTACACCGAGTACCGAATGCTGAGGAAGTGGAATGCCGCTGCGGGCATTGACTATGACTCGTACCAGCGGGACGATATGACCGGCCAGGAAACGGCAAAGCGATACTGGGCCGGAGGCAGGTATACCTTTGCCAAGAACATGTCCAGTTCGTTTCGGGTGCAGAACAGCGTGAATGTCAACTACAGCAAGGACATACAAGGAAGATTGACCTTTGATGTTGATTTCTAAAGCACTGTCGTGTCGTAAGGAGAAATCCATGAAAAAATCGATCATGTTCGTGGTGCTGTTCATACTTGCTTTTGCTCTGACGGTGATCGTTGGTACCCACAGCTTGCTGATGGCACAAAACAGCGAGGTGACGTCGCCGAAAAATTCGACAGATACCAAAGCGGCGCCGGCTGCGGCCAATCCATCGTTATCTGCCGAAGGCATGGCGAAACTGAAGAAAAAAGGTTTTATGGTGAAGCTGTCGCACAAAGAGTTTTCAAAGATGAGCCTGAAAGAATGCGCTGAGTGCCACAAGGGTTCAGGCGTCGCTCCGACGCATGGCTCGGATCAGATGAGGGAGCACGTCTCTATTGCACGGAGAGAAGGAGGAAACTGCGTGGACTGTCATAGCCAGCAGTTCTGCCTCGATTGCCACACCGGCGGCGGTATTGAAGCAGATCTGAGCGTCTCGAATTACCAGGCGGATTATGTGCCGAACAGTCACCGGACGGACTTCCGTGAGATCCATCCGATCAAGGCCTTTGACAATCCCCAGACCTGTTATCGATGCCACGACAGCAGGTTCTGCTCGGAATGCCACGCGAAGTTCCGGGGCGAGGATCTGCGGGTGCAATCGCACCGCCGCGCCTGGTCCGATCTGGAGACAGCTCCTGCGGGTCCGTTGCATTCCACCTTTACGACCGCCCAGTGCCCAACCTGCCATCCCGGCGGTGTGCTGCCGACGAACGTCTGGTCAGCCGAGCATGGCCAGGAAGCGCGCAGGAACCTCCAGGCCTGCCAGACCTGCCACAGCGACGGTCAGGTATGTCTGACCTGCCATAGCGCGCTCGCAGGGCTCAGCATCAATCCCCATCCACGGAACTGGAATTCGGTGAAGGACAAGTACCGTTCGCGGAGCGGCGGACGAACCTGCATCAAGTGCCATAATCCAGTGCCATGATAATTTCTAACAAAAAAATTTCAGGGAGGTAAGAGTCATGAAGAGAAGAAAGGGAATAAAGCTGTTGTTTGCCTTTGCGGCGTTGTTCATGAGCGTAGCCATGTTCGGCGGCTGCGGCGGCAGCAAGGAAAGCGATGCTAACGTACCCCCGGAGACTCCCGTTGAAGATGCCGAATGGACCGGCAACTGCACCGTCTGCCACACTTATGAGGTGCATACCAACATCAGCGGTATTGCCGGCGTGAACGCCGACGCACTCGGCCGCGGTAACGCCATCACCCATGCATGCGAAGCCTGCCACGGCGGCGGTCAGTATCATCACGGTGTTGGCCCGATTCCATACCCGTCCCCGGGCGGCGACCGTTGCGAAACCTGCCACGCGCAGGCAACCAAGGTTCTGGCCTCCAAGCATAACGCCTTAGACGCTACCAATACCGCGATGACCATTGCAGCTGATGAGCACTACCTCCACGGCTATTGTCAGCGCTGTCATTCTGCAGAGGGTTCGATAGCATTCAAGGATGTCGTTGGTGAATCGAGCACTATCTCTAGTGCTATTGTTGATCACGGAGCGCCCATCGTT
>DMKB01000007.1:0-796 GCA_003454665.1 Nitrospiraceae bacterium
GACCTCCCCGGAAGATACGTGCCCAAAATACGGTTCCTGCATAGGGTCGTATACCGTAAATACTATATCGATGAACTTTACCAGTTCCTGTTCGTATCCGGGACAAAAGCGCTCACAATGTTTCTCGCGGCCTTCGACAAATACGGAATCGATCTAATCGTCAACCTCCAGGCATATATCCTGCGGATCGAAGCATCCATCACCGGCTGGTTTGATCTCCGGTTCGTCGATGGAGCGGTGAACCTGGTCGCCGACGGGGCCCTCGGCGCGGGTTCTCACCTGCGAAAGCTCCAGACGGGAAGGGTGCAGGCGTACATCCTCATCGCATTCCTGATGGTTGTGCTGGCTGTTTCATACACGGTGTTCCGCTAAGGAGAGATGCTGATGGCCGAATTCATTCACAATCATATCCTGACATTGATCACCTTCACCCCCGTTCTCGGCAGCGCGGTGATCCTTCTCCTGCCGAAGGGCCGGCACGGGGCTATCAAGTGGGGTTCACTGATCATTACGCTCGTTCCGCTCCTGCTGTCCCTGTTTCTCTATATGGAATTTGACAGAAGTATTGCCGGTTTCAGCCGCTCCGAAGGCATCCAGTTCATCGAGCGATATGTCTGGATAAAAGATTTCAATATCAACGTCTTCATGGGCGTTGACGGACTGAGCATGCCGATGGTGCTGCTCTGCGCCCTGATCTGTCCCATTGCCGTTCTGGCCTCATGGGGCGTCAGCAGCGGCGTGAAAGGATACTTCTTCCTGTTCCTGCTCCTGGAGACCGGGATGCTCGGGGTCTTCT
>DMKB01000007.1:851-3555 GCA_003454665.1 Nitrospiraceae bacterium
CTGCCGATGTACTTCCTCATCGGCATCTGGGGCGGACCGAAAAAAGAGTATGCGGCGATCAAATTTTTTCTCTACACCCTCGTCGGTTCCGTCATGATCCTGCTCGTCATGATCTATTTCTATCTGACGTCCGTGCCCCATACATTCGATATGACGGAGCTCGCCCGGGGAAATGCCGTTTTCGACTACCGGATGATCTGCTGGTTTGCCCTCTTCATCGGTTTTGCCATTAAAGTGCCGATTTTTCCGTTCCATACCTGGCTGCCCGATGCCCACGTCGAAGCGCCGACCGCCATCAGCGTGATTCTTGCCGGTATCCTGCTCAAGATGGGCACCTATGGATTATTGCGGGTAAACTACACGATCCTGCCGGACGTGACCTTTTCCCTGTCTCAGTTCCTGGCCGTTTTCGGGATGGTGAATATCATCTACGGCGCGCTGTGTGCCATGGCCCAGAAAGACCTGAAAAGACTCGTCGCCTATTCAAGCATCAGCCACATGGGCTACGTTATCCTGGGGATTTCCAGCTTTACCGATGAAGGCGTCAGTGGCGGTGTCTTGCAAATGTTTAACCACGGGATTATCACGGCCATGCTCTTTCTTCTCGTGGGCGTCCTGTACGACCGGGCGCGCCATCGGGAGATCGACGGCTTCGGGGGAATCGCGTCGGTTGCGCCGAACTATGCCGTAGTCGCATTCCTTGCGTTCTTTGCCGCCCTGGGCCTGCCCGGATTGAACAGCTTTATCAGTGAGGCGCTGGTTCTCCTGGGTGCATTCCAGAAGCATCGGCTGATAACCGCGCTGTCCGCGACGGGCGTGATTATCACGGCAGCCTATTGCCTCTGGACCCTCCAGCGCATATTCCTCGGAAAGCTGAACGAGCGGTATGCGGCGCTGCCGGACATGAATCTTCGTGAGACGATAAGTCTCGTCCCGTTGGGACTGCTGGTCGTTATCCTGGGCGTGTACCCCCATCCGGTGCTGAACGTGATAAAACCGACAGTCCGGTTCATCAACAGCCTGGTGCTTGGTGCATCGCCGTAATAGGGCAGGAGCGTATTGACAGGCCTTGATATGCCATCAAGACGGAAGCGTTGCTGTTCTTCGCTTCTTCGCAGGGTGTGTTGTTTGATCTCCGCTTCCATGAGGTAAAGAAGCATGATGAGAAATTTTGAGAGTTTGGCATATGTTCCGGCAGAAGCGTTTTTGTCCGCCTTTTTCCTCCTGGCGTTGGTGCTCAGTTTCTGGAAGCGCATCCGGACGAATCGCTCCCTGTTTTATCTCGCCGGCTTTTTCGGAATAACGATTGCCCTGACCCTGGAACTCACCGCCGGCAGGGTCAAGGGAAACGGTGCTCTTCTCTTTTACGGGATGATACGAAACGATCACCTTTCCCAGCTCTTTACCGTGCTCTGTCTTTTTTCTTCACTCTTTTTGTTCTTATTTTCCTTCATTTCCCGGGAAACGACCAGGAAATTCAAGGATGGAGCGGAGTATGTGCTCTTGATCCTCGCGAATGCCCTCGGCATGGTGCTCCTGGTCTCTTCGGCCAATCTCCTCATGATGTATCTTTCCCTGGAGTTCCTCAGTTTTACCTCCTACCTCCTGACGGGGTTTGTTGACCGTGGTGAGAAGACCTCGGAGGCCGCCGTAAAATACCTTCTGTACGGCGGTATTGCCTCGGGAGTGATGGTCTACGGCCTGTCTCTCCTGTACGGAATCGCGGGCTCACTGGATTATGCCGCACTGCACATGTTTTTCGTCAACAACACGGTCCCCGGCGTCACGCTTGCTATTCCGATCATCTTTATCCTCGCGGGAATGGGATTCAAAATCGCTGCATTCCCCTTTCACGCGTGGTGTCCGGACGTTTACGAAGGCGCCCCGACACCCTTCACCGCTTTTCTCTCCGTCGGCCCCAAGGCGGCAGGGTTCGTCCTCATTGTCCGTTTCTTCTATCAGATATTCGGGTCCACCGACGGTGGAGAAATACTGACCGCCGTCGGAGGGCTCGACTGGTCGCTGCTCTTCGCCGTGCTTTCGGCCTGTACGATGACCTTCGGAAATTTGGCGGCGCTGCACCAGAAAAACATAAAGCGGATGCTTGCCTACTCCAGCATAGCCCATGCAGGCTATATTCTCATGGCTGTTGCGAGTCAGACACCATTCGGCGTCTCCGCGATATTTTTTTATTTCGCCGTTTATTTCCTCATGAATTTCGGGGCCTTTCTCGTGGTCATTCTCGTCTCGAATGAATTCAACTCCGAGCTGATCGAGGACTATGAAGGCCTTGCATGGAAGCGCGGGAAAGGGGCGTTTCTCGCTTCTATGCTTGCGGTGTACCTTCTTTCTCTGACGGGCATCCCGCCCTTTGCCGGATTCATCGGAAAGGTATATCTGTTACTGGCCGTTTTCCAAAAGGGAAGTTCCCTGTACTGGCTGGCCGTCGTGGCCGTTATCAATACCGTTATATCGTTATACTATTATGCGAGAGTGTTGCAGCTGATGTTCCTGTCGAAAAGGCAGAAAGGAGTGACCTTATCCGCTATGGAGAGACATCACGTCGTGCCCTATTCGGTCCTGGCAGGCCTCTCTTTTTTCACCGTTCTGTTCGGCATTTACTGGGTACCGATTGATCATCTGAGTAGACTGGCAGTAAATTTTCTCAAGTAAGCTGGGCCTTCTCCATACTGAGTGGGTAAGT
>DMKB01000282.1 GCA_003454665.1 Nitrospiraceae bacterium
GCTCGTCGGCGGCCTGCGCGTGCTCGGCGCCAATGCGGGGGGATCGAAGCAGGGCGTCTTCACGAAACAGCCTGGGACGCTGACCAACGACTTTTTCCTCAACCTGCTCGACATGGACACCCTGTGGAAGCCCACGTCCGATGCCGGGGACACCTTTGAAGGGCACGACCGCAAGACAGGCGCACTCAAGTGGACCGCTACTCGGGTTGACCTTGCATTCGGCTCCAACTCGCAGCTGCGCGCCCTG
Organism: Nitrospiraceae bacterium; assembly: GCA_003454665.1. Taxonomy (GTDB): domain Bacteria; phylum Nitrospirota; class UBA9217; order UBA9217; family UBA9217; genus UBA9217. The sequence goes on from DMKB01000282.1 coordinate 248, forward strand.
GCCGAGGTCTATGCACAGGACGATGGGTCGAAAAAGTTCGTCCAAGACTTCGTCGCTGCCTGGAACAAGGTTATGAACCTGGACCGCTTCGACCTGATCTGATCGCGGCGTTAAGGTCTGTATGAGATCCTGACCCCGCGGTCCCGCTATAGTCCCGCTATAAGCGGGACTGGAGGGGCTCCACTGGGCGACAAAAACAGTACGCTAGCCACCGGTTCCAGCGGACGGCATACGGCCGCCGCGGAACCGGAACGTTATAGTAAAGCAGGGAGCAAATCAATGGGGTCAAATCAATGGGGTCAGGCCTTGAATTATGAATAATGCATTGCTTCAACTTTCAAAACCTGACCCCGGTTTATGTCATAAACTGAATATGAATGAAAGCGCCTAACCAATCGCTCGTTGGGACGCTTCGCCGCGATGCGGATCGCGCCCCACAGCTCCAACGTTCGGCAGCGCACAAGTTAGGAGAGCAGAAGAAATGACGGCATCTTGCAGATCTTGGTGGAGAAATTGCGCCTTGGAAGCTGATTCGGAAATGCTGGACATCGATAGGATAGAGGACGATATTTCCCCCCTCGCTCAAAACGTCTCGAGGATCCGTGAGCTTATATCAAGTCTTGAATTGTGCCATCACAAGGCCGATCGATGGGTCTACAACATCATTGAGGCGATTGCCACAGGAGAAACCCAAAAAGGGCTAGGCACGCGTTCTCCTGGTCAGCAACACTCTGCTGAAAAAATTTGGAAAAATGCCTGCGCTGCCCTCTCAGCGTGGTGCGCCGGATGTCCCAGCGCCTTGATCGACTTAACCATAGGGACTATTCCAGCATCTCGAATGCTTGCTTGTCTTGGGGAGCGCTCACCATTGAAAGAATGGCAGGTCCAACGAGTGATTGAGAAGATCCGTAGCTCAATCCATTGGCCACAACCGCTTGACGATCCAACGGCACAGTACGTATGGCTTCTCCTGAGCGGCGGCGCAGATGAGGTTGCTTACCGCAACCAGTGTCCGGAACACTACAAGCAACACGAAGATTTCTGGCTAAGCACGGTTCAGACAGTCATTCACGACACTGAATATGGAGCTGACGCGGAACTCTCGTTGGGCCTTGCCATCGACATGCTCTGGCCATGTCACTGGAATTTCATCGAGAATCTTCAGATCGTCCTCGCAGCGATTGGTGGAAAACTCAATCCGGAGAAAGCATTTGCCGCATGCGGCAGAAACATCACTCCGTTACCGATTCAACCTAGGATGGAAATTGTTTCCAATACGCTGAAGGTTTTCTGTGGCGATCCGGAGTTAAACCAGGAAGTGGATAGGGATTTGCGGGCCTTACTTGGAGAGCCGACAGAAGTAAAGAGATGGCTTGCGGCCTCCTTGAACAAAACCATAAGGCTACAATTGAGTCCGCCGGCCGAACTACGAGCGATGTCTACCCTAGTGATGCCTGACTGGATAAGAGGGAAAAGCTCCAGTTGAGCTTATGAGGAATTCTGAGGATAAAGCCGAACAAGATGCTGCACCGGACGGCAATTCCGCTGTGCTCCATTGCTGCCGGTGAGCTTTGCCGTTATAGTGAAACAGGAGGAAGTAATTTTGAAAAAAATCATCAAAACTTCGGAAGCACCCCAGGCCATCGGGCCTTACTCCCAGGCTGTCGAAGCCGGAGGCTTCGTGTTCGTGTCAGGCCAGATACCCCTCGATCCCGCCAGCGGCAATCTCGTGCAGGGGGATATCAAAGACCAGACCAGGCGTGTCATGGAGAATGCCGGGAAGATCCTGGCTGCAGCAGGGTGCGCTCTGTCTGATGTGGTGAAGACGACTATTTACCTGAAGGACATGAGTGACTTTGCCGCGGTGAATGAGGTCTATGGAAGCTATTTTACATCAGACCCTCCTGCCCGTGCTACGGTGGAGGTCTCGCGTCTGCCGAAGGACGCGGCAGTGGAGATGGATTTTATCGCGGAGAAACGGACAGGATAATTCCCTGTCGAAAGAGCAAAGATATTTTTAGACAGGATGGACAGGATAAAAAAAGGATGATCGAATGAATTACCAGAGGTTTTTGTGGAAAAAGCCTTTTTGCTTTTGACCTTGTCCTGATAATCTTCTACCGAAAGAGCAAAGATATTTTTAGACAGGATTGACAGGATAAAAGAAGGATGAGTGAATAAATTTTTAGGGGATTTTGTAACAACAGCCTTATTGCTTTTGGCCTTATCATGACAATCTTGTATCGAAAGAGCAAAAACATTTTTTTTGACAGGATTAATAGCCTAAAGGCCACAGGCAGGATAAAAGAAGGATGATTTAAAGAATTTTTAGAGGCCTCTGCGACAATAGCCTTTTTGCTTTTGACCTTATCATGACAATCTTGTATCGAAAGAGCAAAAACATTTTTTTTGACAGGATTAATAGCCTAAAGGCCACAGGCAGGATAAAAGAAGGATGAGTGAATAAATTTTTAGAGGATTTTGTGACAATAGCTTTTTTGCTTTTGGACTTATCCTGTACATCCTGTCTGAAAAAGACGTGCCGCCCCGGCTGTTTGCTGTCGTCTTCCCATCCTGCTAATCTTGTGTCGAAAGAGCAAAAACATTTTTAGACAGGATTTATAGCCTAAAGGCCACAGGCAGGATGGAAGAAGGATGATTTAAAGAATTATCAGAGGTTTTTGTTACAATAGCTTTTTTGCTTTTGATCTTATCCTGTACATCCTGTCTGAAAAAATCTTTCTGCCCTGCCGTTTCCGTTATTTTTGCCTTCTGTCAATCCTGTCTCATGCGGAATCAACAAAAATTCTGCGTTATATACACCTTCCCGTCCGGGGCGATCACCACGCCGATCCCTTCACTACGCCAATGGGGTATCAGGATGTTCTTTCTATGGCTCGGGCTTTTCATCCATCCCCGGACCGACGTTTCGGCGATTTTTTTCTGAGAATTCCAGTCGTGATAGGGAACCCCGTTTACCTTAGTGACTGAATCAAAGAGATTGTTCTGGAGGATGTTTTCCGCGCCGGTATAGATGGTATTTCCTATGCGGATGCCGCAGGAGAATCCAGCCCGCTCATACCGCCATAAAAAATCATGACTTTCGGGAGAGTAGTGGCTGAAATAGGTCCGACGTGCCATGTCCCTGCTGTGGGTGCGGGCGATGCGGCTCAGTGCCGCGTTCCACGCGAGGGGTTTCAGGCCCTTCCGTTTGCGTTCACGATTGATGAGCGTATGAATTTGCGCTTCGAGCTTCGCGATATTGATGCGGGGCTTCTTCTTTTTCTGGTATTTCCCGGAGGACGGGAGTACCTGTTTTGAGCGGTACGATGAATGGGCTGTTTGGGACGTTTGGCAGGACGGGAATATCAGGACAGCGGACAGCAATGTCCCGATGAGCATGATCCGGTATGCGACAGGGCGATTGAAAGTGTTCATGGGCAAGGCCATTAGTTATCAAACAACTTAATCTCAAAAGGGCAAGAAATTTTCTCGCAACCAGCAGTAGGCGCTTCTAACCGAGGTTATATCATTTGGTTTTAAAACCAGAATTAAGAGATTTCCTTTGCGCCTTCGCGGCTTTGCGTGAGACGCCTTTTGGTTTTGTCATTTTTTTTCGCCTTGCCCGGGTTAGGACAGGGCACTCAAAAAAAAGAACGGACGGCAGTCCGTCCGTTCACTGGTGAGGCAAAAATGTTTTGTCTTTCGATCAGCCGACTTTCTTGACTTTACCCGACCGAATGCAGCGGGTACACACATTCATTTTGACGTGATTTCCATGGGGACCGATGGCCCGTACTGACTGGATGTTCGGCTTGAACGTCCGGTTATTTTTTTTGTTTGAATGGCTTACCCGGTGTCCGGAAAGGGCGCCTTTACCGCAGATCTCGCAATTGCGTGCCACTGAGAGTTCCTCCGTTCGTGAAAAATGATTGCCTTAAAAACGAGCGTATGCTACCATATAACCGTCCGATATGCAAGGAGAAAATTAGCCCCGCGGCCATCCCGCCAAGGCGGGACTGCGGGGTGTCGCGTTATCAGAAGTCACGCCAGGGCGTGACGGCTGGAGGGACTCCACCTCTTTTACCACAAAGGCACGAAGACACGAGGAGGGGAAGAGGAAATAACAAATCCCAAACAATATCCAAATTCGAAATTTCAATTTCGAAAACGGTTTGAGTTTATTTGAGATTTGACTATTTGATATTTGGTGCTTAGACACTTTTATGGAAGAACTGAAAACAATCCTCGACAGGATCAGGAAGCCCCTCGCCTTCGCGGCGAAGGACGACTATTCCCATATAGCAAGCCTGGCGGGTATGGAGTCCTTTGTCCGGGGTCAGGTGAAGGAACTGAAGCGCCTCTCCGGAGATCATGCCGGCGTGACGGCAATTGAACGGAGTTTTTCCGGCTTCGATGCACTCACGGCGGAGCAAAAAAGAGAGCGAATCATAACGGTGTCGCAAGTCATAGAAGACATCGAGCGAAGCGCAAAAAAAGTGCTCTCGCAGAACAAACCTGTCCCTCAGGAGCAGTCCGACGAACCGCCCCGAAGTGCCGGCAGCCAGGGAGGAACAGCAATACAGCTCACCACGCCGATCCAGTACTGCAAGGGCATCGGTCCGAAGCGGGGAGAGTTGCTCCGGAAGCTCGGGATCAACACTGTCGATGACGCGCTTTGGTATTTCCCCTGGCGGTATGAAGACCGGGGAAATCTCAAAAAGATCTCCCGGCTCACCATTGGTTCATACGAAACCGTGTCCGGCAAAGTGATCTCCGCAGATGTGGTATCGACGAAGCGGCGGTGGGTGAAGGTTTTCGAACTGGTGGTCTCCGACGGGAGCGGCATCCTCGTCGGGTCCTGGTACAATCAGCCCTTCATGCAAAAAAGCTTCAGGACCGGCCAGACCGTGATCCTCACGGGAGTCGTGAAATCCAATCCCTATAAAGGCGGGAGGCCGCAGATCGACAATCCCGATTACGAGATTATCGAGCAGAATGAAGCGGATGCCCTGATCCATACGGGCAGGACGGTGCCGATCTACCGCAGCACCGCCGGGCTGTCCGTGCGCTATCTTCGGACCATGATGAAAAGCATCATTGACTCCTGCGGAGCTTCTCTTCCCGAGGCCCTGCCTGATCAGCTCGTCGAAAAATATTCTTTTATTCCCGCTTCCGAAGCAGTCTCTGAAGTGCACTTTCCCACAAAGGAGAAGGACATCTCGGTGCTGAACCGGGGTATGAGCGCGGCACACCGGCGGCTCAGTTTTGAGGAGTTGTTTGCTCTTGAACTGGGACTGGCACTCAAAAAGCGGGGGGTTTCGATCGAGAAGAAGGGCATATCCTTCAGGCCTGCCGGGGAACTGGAAGAACAGCTCAGGGCCCGTCTCCCGTACCGCCTGACAAAAGCGCAGGAACGGGTCATCATCG
>DMKB01000137.1 GCA_003454665.1 Nitrospiraceae bacterium
CCCTGAACCCATGCCCCTCTTATTTGAGTTTCATACTGATGTCCACTGCAGGCGCAGAGTGGGTTATGGTGCCGACAGAGATGAAGTCGACGCCCGTTTCCGCGACAGCCCTGACCGTATCGAGCGTTATTGTGCCCGATGCCTCTGTCAGTGCTCCATTTGCGATCAGCGCTACGGCCTCCTTCATCATCGCAATCGGCATGTTGTCGAGCATGATAACGTCCGCCCTCGCTGCCAGCGCCTCCCGAGCTTCGTCGATCGACGTGGTCTCTACTTCGATCTTGAGGAGATGATGGGTCTTCTGCCGTGCACGCTCCACGGCCTTCGTGATACTGCCCGCAGCAATGATATGATTGTCCTTGATAAGGACACCATCGTACAGCCCGAACCGATGATTCCTGCCGCCGCCCATGCGGACAGCGTACTTTTCGAGGGCCCGGAGCCCTGGAAGCGTCTTCCTCGTATCCAGGACAGCGGCCTTTGTTCCCTTCACCTGTTCAACATACCGGGCCGTGAGGGTCGCGATGCCGCAGAGGTGCTGAAGCAGGTTCAGAGCGACCCGCTCACCGGCGAGGAGGTATCGTGTCCTTCCTGACAGGCGAGCCAGCACGGTCCCCGGCATTGTCGCACCGCCATCGGGTACGAGAGGTTCGAAGGACAGGGAGGGGTCAAGGTGATGGAAGACTTCTCCTGCCACGTCAATGCCGGCGACGACGATGTCCTGCTTTGCTTTGATCTCGGCAGAAGCTGACGCATCATCGGGAATTACCGCCTCCGTGGTCACATCTCCGCTGCCGATGTCTTCAGCGAGACCGCGCTGAATTAAATCATTGAGAAATGGAAGCATAACTTATCGGGCAGCCCGATACGGTCCGGCAATAGCAGCGGCAATGCGCCGGGATATTGCTTCCATATGTTCCTTGCGAAAGCCCCTGCCCTGCCGGTAGTGAAAGGAGCCGATAATGGCCCCGCGCTCAACATCAACCAGCTTTATCGAGGCATACAACAGTACTTTGTTGTCATCTGTCTTCTGATCGATGAACATCAGTGCCTGCACGTTGAGCAATTTGCCGGCCTCAACAAAGGCGGCCTCCTCTGTCAGGCCGCTTTTTTGTATTGCCTGCTCATGAATGACCTTGACGAGGCGGTTCCGCTCTATGATGGTGAAGCCCTTCAGAAACAGGTCGTTTCCGATCATATCAGCGAAAAGACCTTCTGATATGATGGCAATGGCCGGTTTTTTACCCGGGTTTCTCGGCACCATATTGCCGGACAGCTGGGACCCTTTCATACAACCGCCAAAAAGAACGAGGGCAATTATCAGAACATAGTGAATTCGCCTGTGGTGCATTGTGCCACCTCCGTGTTACGGAATCGAGTTTAACGGGACCATCATCCCAACATCTTCAGGCTGTGTTCGAGCTTCTCCTGCTTGATACGCAAATCATCGAGTCGCGACTTGTCCTTTTCCACAACCGCCGCCGGTGCCTTGTCAACGAATGATTTGTTCGAGAGTTTTTTGGTGAACATGCTGATATCTTTTGCGATTTTTCCGAGTTCCTTGTCGAGGCGGTCCCGCTCCTGGCCGAGGTCGATAATCCCCTCGAGGGGGATGTACACCTCAGCGCCCCGCATGACACCTGTCGCTGCTGCTTTGGGCTTCGACTCATTCTTCCCGATCCGGAGTTCCTGCAGTCGGGCAAGGGTCTTGACATAGCCGGCGTTCTTCCCCAGGTGCTTGGCGAGGGCATCATCCGCTGTTTTAACGATAGCAGGTATCTGCGCAGACGGCGGGATATTCATCTCACCGCGTATGTTTCTTATGGCGAGGATCAGGTCCATCACCACCTGCATATCCTGCTCAACAGCAGGATCGATCAGCTTTTTGTCCGCTTCGGGAAAGGGCGCAATCATGATCGAGGTGACGGATCCCCGGTGCTGCGCGTGCCGGACCGTTTCCGGCAGTTTCTGCCAGATTTCCTCAGTTATGAAGGGCATAATGGGGTGGAGGAGCCGGAGGGCTGCCTCGAGGGTGCCGGCGAGCGTGGTCTGCGAGGCCCGCCGGACAGCCAGGTCATCTCCCTGCAGGGCAGGCTTGGCCAGTTCAACATACCAGTCGCAGAACTCGTGCCAGATAAACTGATAGAGCGCGGAGGCAGCGTCATTAAAGCGGTAATCGGAGAACGCCGACTGCACTTCCTGGACTACCGAGTGCAGCCGGGAGTGTATCCACCGGTCGGCAAGCGACGCATCGGGCGTCAGCGTGTCCCTGTTCGGTACGAAACCGTCATCGAGGTTCATCAACGCGAACCTGCTGGCGTTCCATATTTTGTTGGCGAAATTACGGTATCCTTCGATGCGATCGGCGGAGAGCTTGATGTCCCTGCCTTGCGCCGCAAAGGCGGCAAAGGTGAACCGGAAGGCGTCGGTACCGTACTGCTCGAGCATCGAGAGCGGATCGATCACATTGCCCTTCGATTTACTCATCTTGTGTCCTTCGGCGTCCCGGACGAGGGCATGGATATACACGTCCCTGAAGGGGACCTCCTTCATGAAATGGAGACCCATCATGATCATCCGCGCCACCCAGAAAAAGATAATGTCGAGGCCGGTGACGAGAACCGATGTGGGGTAGTAAAACGAGAGCTCCCGTGTCTTGTCGGGCCAGCCGAGTGTCGAGAAGGGCCAGAGGGCCGACGAGAACCATGTGTCGAGGACATCCGTCTCTTGGCGGAGGTTATTTTGTCCGCATTCCCCGCAGGCAGTGGGGTCGGTCCGGCTGACCGTAATCTCCCCACAGTCATCGCAATACCAGGCCGGAATCCGGTGGCCCCACCAGATCTGGCGCGAGATGCACCAATCCTTGATGTTCCGCATCCAGTCAAAATAGGTGTTCTCCCAACCCTTCGGGTAAAAGGTGATCTTCCCGGTTTCCACCGCCTCAATCGCCGGTCCTGCGAGCGGCCCGGTTTTTACGAACCACTGGGGTGAAAGAGCAGGCTCCACCACTGACTTGCAGCGATAACACTTGCCGATGGAATGGCCGTAGTCTTCAGTCTTTACGAGAAAACCCTGCTCCTGGAGCAATTGAACCATAACGCCCCGGGCTTTTTTTGCCGGTTTTCCGGCAACGTGCTTCAGGATCGCGGGAAGGACATCGGGTATGTCGGGCAGGATCTCGGCCTTGTCGCTCAGCATCTTGATTCTCGGGAGCGGCGGGTCCTGTCTGAGACCGGCCTCGTAATCATTGAAGTCATGGGCAGGCGTCACCTTCACCGCACCTGATCCGAATTCCAGGTCCACCAGGATGGCATCTCCGACAATCGGGATTTTTCGGGCGGTGAGCGGAAGGTCAATAGTCTTTCCGATGAGCTCCTTGTATCGCGGATCGAGAGGATGCACGGCCACTGCCGTGTCACCGAGCATGGTTTCCGGCCTCGTCGTCGCCACAGTCAACCTGATTTTTTTATCGTGGCTCAAGGGATAGGCGATATGGTAGAGTTTGCCCTTTTCGTCCTCATGCTCGACTTCGATGTCGGAAAGGGCGGTGTGACAGCGGGGGCACCAATTGATCAGACGCTCTCCCCGGTAGATGAGCCCTTCCTCATGGAGCCGCACGAAGACCTCGCGTACCGCTCGCGACAGGCCCTCGTCCATGGTAAATCGTTCACGGTCCCAGTCGCAGGAGGCGCCGATGTGCTTGAGCTGGCCGATGATTCGCCCGCCGTACTCCTGCTTCCACTTCCAGACTTCTTCGACGAATTTTTCCCGACCGAGGGAATGGCGGTCGATCTTCTTCCGGGCGAGCTGGCGCTCGACGACGTTCTGTGTTGCTATCCCCGCATGGTCGGTGCCGGGAAGCCAGAGCGTATTTCTGCCGGACATGCGCATCCAGCGGACCAGAATGTCCTGGAGCGTGGAGTCGTAGGCATGGCCCACGTGAAGAGACCCGGTAACGTTAGGAGGAGGAATAACGATGCAGTACGGTACGCCTCCGGCGTCGGCGTCGGCATGAAAGAAGCCTTTTTCCAACCAGAAGTCGTACCACGCCCTCTCCACCACCGAGGGATCGTACGATTTACTCAACTCCTCAACAGACATGAACGTGCTCCTTTACGTTCTCAATAATTGCGGCAGCAGTAATCAGGAGACACCACCGAAGGAAATGGATCGTGAGCCTGTGCGGGTGAGACGGTTGGACGATATGCAGTCTTGCTATAACGCCGTTCATCTCGATTTTTCATCATCCCGGCGGTACGGCTATACCTCATCTGCATGCTCTGCGGCGGAAGATCGTCGTTCTCTGCGCGGTGGAAGGTGGCCCGGTGCCAGGGCAATCAAAAAATGAGGGGTCCCGTCGCACCCCTCATCGCCGCTTGCGTTCATCACCCCGTCGCACGGTACTACCGGCGGCTACTGGCTCCTCTTCAGGCGTTCGATCTCTTCTCTGATCAACCGCTCCGCAAGTTCGGGAATTACTTCCCAGGCTACCTTTTCGAGCACCTCTTTCGCGACCCGTGCTACCGTTTGTTCCGCAGCACCGCGGAAGGCTTCATCCTGGACTGCAGGCTCCCGGGCTGGAGGCGCCGTGAATCCCGGCGTCGGTTGGGGAGGGGCGGAAAAATCGGGTGGTGCCGGTGACGGCGCGTAGTCCTGGGCGGAGCTTGTCGCCATATCGAGGGACTCAAAATTCGTGAACTCCGGAGGGGCCTGCTGAGCGCTGCTCCCGCCCAGTCCCAGGCCTGCCCGTATTTCATCCATTGCCCTGGCGCCCGTCGGCAGTGCCCGATCCTCCTCCCCGAACGGGGGCTTCTCTACTTCCACTTCGGGCTCAACGACATACACCGAATCGTCGGCCGACGCGGAAAAATCGGCTTGTCCCGGAGCATCGTCGATGATGCCGAAGATATCCGAGGGAGCCGCCTGCGTTGGTTTGGCTGCCGCCGGTGAAGGACGCGCTGCCGCGGGTTGCGGCGACGAAGTCCGCGGAGTCGCCGCCACCGGTTCGGCCAGCCTCGGCGGCGCAGAGGTAAGGGCGGTCTTGATCTTGCCGATCAGCTCCTGCGACTCGAAGGGTTTTGCGATGTGGTCGATGATGCCGGCTTTCTGCGCCTTCGCGGCGTCAATGACATCATCTCTGCTCGCCATAAGAATAACGGGCGTCTGCGCAAGCTGCGGGTTCTGCTTCACGCGGGTGGCAAAGCCGTACCCATCTACCCGCGGCAGGTCCACGTCGGCCAGCATCACGTCGGGGACGACGCGCACGGCTTCACTCAGCGCTGTTTCTCCGTCACTCACGCAGGTCACCTCGTAGTCCCTGCCGGAAAACAGCATTTCCACGACTTTCTGGATGGTGATGCTCTTGTCCGCGAGCAAGATTTTAACTGCCATGGAAAAATAACCTTTCAAAGTCGAGAATTATGATCTCGTCATTCTGTTCGTAGGCGAGGCCCTTGATATACTGCACATCCACGCCCGCAGCCTCGGCAGGGGACGGCGCCAGAGCATCGAATTTCGTCATGCGGCTGACACGGTCAACCTCGATGGCGAAGGGGTTCTTGCTCACCTCGAGGAGGAGCATGCTTTCTTCGGGCCCCCCCTGTTCCTCTTCGGCTGAAAAACCGATCCGGTCCCTGACTTTCAGACTGAGGCGCTGCGCGAGGTTGAATACCGGATAGATGGTGCCCCGGTAGTCGATCAGTCCCTGAACATAGGAATAGGCGAGGGGGACCCGCCTGCTCCGGCGCCGGGGGATGATTTCGAGGGCGCCCCCAAGCGGTACGCCGAACAACCATCCTGACAGCAGAAAAACCAGGTAACCGGCCGTCATAGCAGCCCGTCCTCGTTCAACAGAAGGAGAATCGAGCCCTTGTGCTTCAGTATCCCGACGAAATAGGGCAGGGTCGGATTCATTACTCCCTGAGGTATCGGGCGGATCAGTTTTTCCGTATCGAGAAACTCCGTGACCGCGTCGACCAGTAAGCCGACTTCTCCCTTTGCCGTCTTCAGGACCAGCAGTACCTTGCCCGGTTTGCCCTGGACCTTGAAGACCTTCTTCAGGTTCAGCACGGGCAGGATTCTCTCTCTGAATTCCATCTTTCCTTCAAAGTTCGCCGTCAGGGTCTCGTCATTCAGGACCAAACCGGAAACCGTAATTTCCACCAGCCGATCCGTGGAGATCGCGTAATCGTCTCGCTCGATCGAAAATATGAGTAAACGAGGTCCCTGTCCCATATTGTACAATGATTAGGCGCGACTTGCAAGGGCGGAGGCGCTCAATATTTTCTTGAGCGTACCGAGCATGTCCTGTTCATCGAAGGGCTTAACGAGGTAGTCTTGAGCGCCCATTTCGAGGGCCTTTTGCCGGTGCTTATCGCCCGCCCGCGAGGTGAGGACGACGACGGGAATTTTCTTAAGCTCGGGACTCCGCTTCATTTCCGCGATCAGGTCATACCCATGCATGACCGGCATCTCCAGGTCGGTGATCACGACGTCAAATTTCTCGGCCCCCATGGCAGTGAGCGCTTCCACGCCGTCCGGAGCGACCGCCACCTCGTACCCCGCGCGGTCGAGGAACCGCTGAACAAATTTTCGAATGCTGATCGAGTCGTCAACGACCAGGATTCTCGGCTTGAGCATTGCACCGGACGCAGCTTCCGGAGCCACGGCCGCTTCCTTCACTTCCGGGGTAGCGACGATGCTGGTGACGGCACTGGGGGTCTCCTCGCCGAACACCGTGGCAACGTTGAGAATGAGCCGGACATCACCCTCACCGGAGATCGTTGCGCCCGAGTACAGCGAGAGGCCCTCGAGGTACTCGCCGAGGGATTTCACCACGATTTCCTCCCGGCCCGTAATGTCCTCGATCATCAGGGCGAGGCGCTTTTCCGCCATGCCGAGTATCAATGTCGGATGCCGGAAATCATCGCTTTTCTTCTGAAATTTTTCGACAGCCAGTATGGAGTTCAGTTTTACGAGCCTGACCATCGTGTCGCGGAGATTCACCATCTCTTCGCCAGCCACGCGCTGGATTTCCTTGAAGGAAAACCGCGCGGTTTCCTCGACGAGGTTCATGGGAATGGCGTATTCCTGCTCGTTTGCCTTTACAATAAGGGCATGGGCAATTGCCAGGGTGAGGGGAAGCCGGATCGTGAACTTGGTGCCCACGTTTACTTCTGTCTTGATGTCGATTCTTCCGCTGATCCTCGCGAGCTGGCTCGATACCACGTCCATGCCGACACCCCTGCCGGATATTTTGCCCACCGACGCGGTAGTAGAGAACCCGGGACGGAAGATCAGGTTGATCGCCTCGGTATCGGAAAGCGACGGCGCCTCAGCGGCATTCAAAAAACCCTTGTCCGCCGCCGCCTTCTTGATAACCGCAGGATCCATGCCCCGTCCGTCATCCTGAATTTCAATGATGATGCTGTTGCCCTCATGGCGTGCGTTCAGCATAAGAGAGCCCGTCGGGTCCTTCCCGAGCCTGGTACGGTCCTCGGGAGACTCGATCCCGTGGGAGATCGAGTTTCTGATCATATGCATGAGCGGATCGGAGACGATCTCGAATATTGTCTTGTCGATTTTCGTCTCTCCGCCGGTGATCACCATGTTGACCTGCTTGCCTTCCGACTGCGAGAGGTCCCGTACGGGGCGCTGGAAGAGCTGGAAGAGCTTGTCCATTTCGACCATGCGGGCCATGGTGATTTCATCCTGGAGGTTGGTCGTGATCGTCGATATTCTTCCCGTATCGAGCTCGAGAGTGTCGAAAAAGTGGGAAAGCTCTATCATGATTTCGTTCGTGTCGTTCGATATCTCCGTCAGCTTCCGTGACAGGAGATTGAAGTCATCATAGCGGTCGAATTCAAGCTCAAAAAAGTCGAGGCCCTGTCCGCCGGCATCGGCCGGGGCTCCTGATGATTGAGCCGCCGGCGTCTGGTGGTTCAGGGTGAACTCGTACTTATCCTCGAAGTTTTTAATCACCGTCAGAAGACGCTTCTGGCTGAAGGCAAGCTCTTCGCGGAGGGTTTTAATGTACTCGACCTGCCGCACCAGCCTGTTCCGGTTAACGACCATCTCGCCGACGAGATTCATGAGGTTGTCAAGCCGCTCTATGTTGACGCGGATAAACTGCTTCTCTATCTCGGCAACGTCTGTCGCTCTGCGCCCGGTACCCCGCTTTTCGCGCAGGCTCGCAGCTTTTGCTTCCTCGATCTCCTGGCTGAGGGGGCCTCCATCCGTCGGTGGCCCAACGGGTGCTCCCGCAGCACCGGCGTCCCCCTCCTTCGAAACAGCTTCCCGGCCGGGAGGCGCAGCAATGTGTTCTGCCGGTTGAGCTGAAACCGGCGACTCTGCAACGATCCCGGCCTCCTGCGAGGCCCCGGGCGCTGCGCCCGGTTGTTCGGTTGCAGGGGGTTCCCCCTCGAGGGGCTCAACTTGGAGGGGCTCAACGACGATGGCGTCGTCATCGATATTGAATGCCCGGTCCCAGGCCATATCCAGCTCGTCCAGGGGACCCAACGAGGCATCGGGCTGCGGTGCGGCCTGCTCCTGGGCAGGCGGCGTAGGAGAAGAATTTACGGAAAACGTCTGTTCCCATGCAATATCGACGTCATCCTTTGTTTCTTCGGCAGGTGGGGCCGTGACGGGTTCGAGCGACTCCGGGGGCTGGGATGGCGGTTCCTGTGCTTCTTCTTCCAGGGAAAGATCCAGGGCGTCAGACGTGTCTTGGGCGTTTCCGGCAATGCCTTCATAGGATTGAATAATGCTCTCGACGAGACGCTGGTCTTCCGGCTCCTTTGCGGCGAGTGCGTCAACCATGAGCTTGACGGCGTCAACGGCGTCGAAGAGAAAATTCAGGGTATTTTGCTGGATCGGGACAGAACCGGAACGGAAACAGCCGAGCATGTCCTCGGCCTTATGGGCCACGTCACTGATGCCCTGGAGCCCCATCATGGCGGCGGAGCCTTTCAGGGTATGGGCGGCCCTGAAGAGCTCGTCGATGGTGGCCCGGTTGTCGGGTTCTTTCTCCAGGGTAAGCAGGCCGGCATTCAGGTTCTGAAGGTGCTCTCCTGCTTCCACCAGGAAGAACTCGATAAGGTCTGATTTATCGAATTGCGCGGCCATATGGTTTATTCAATGATCCCGAGCTTCATATCCTCGTCAGGGGTGGTTATTTCCTCAGTTATTGACGGTAGCGTGTCAAAACTCGGCAGCTCACCTTCGGGCTCCTCTATTATGGGCTGCCCATCGACGCCGAGTTTGAACCTGCCGATGGCGTCGGTGAGCTGCTTCGACAATCCCGTCAGCTTTCCGATCGTGGAGACCGTTTCCTGTACGCCGATCGTCGTCTCATGGGTCACCTTGGATATCGTGTCCATGGAGCGCACCACGCTCTCCGTCACCTTCACCTGATCACCGGCAGCCTGGGTAATATTCGTAACGAGGCTCGCCGTCTGTTTCACGATCTGCTCAATCTCACGGAGGCTCGTGCCGGCCTGGTCGGCCAGCCGGGTTCCCTCTTCCACTTCCTGCGTGCCCTCTTCCATGGCAGTCACGGCTTCGCTCGTCTCCACCTGGATGCCCTTGATAAGGCCGGTGATGTCCTTGGTGGCCCTTCCTGCGCGTTCCGCGAGCTTCCTCACTTCATCGGCAACCACGGCAAAGCCCTTGCCCTGCTCTCCGGCCCGCGCCGCTTCAATGGCCGCGTTCAACGCGAGGAGGTTTGTCTGTGTCGATATTTCGTTAATCACTTCGATGATGGCCCCGATCTCGAGGGAGCGCTCGCCGAGGCTTTTGATCTTTTTTGCGGTGGACTGCACTGCCGACCGGATTCGCTGCATGCCCTGCATGGCCTCGGTCACCGACGCGCCGCCCTTGACGGCCGACTGGGTCGCCTTGTGTGACGCCTGTGTCGCGGTCTCCGCGTTCTCCGCCATCCGCTGAATGGTTTGCGACATGGCATGCACCGATTGTGAGGCAGTCTGGATCTGAACGGACTGCTGTTCAGCACCGTCCCGCATCCGGGCCGATGAATTATAAATTTCCGTCGTTGAGTGTCGTATTTCCGTTGCCACGTTACTGGCGTGGGTAACGAGTGTTTTGAGGCCGGCGAGCATGAGATTGAACGCATCGGCCACCGATCCCAGGGCATCGGCCGTAACTGCCGCCTTGGCCGTAAGATCACCTTCCGCGGCCGAGCTCACCACTGAAAGGAGATCCATGACCTGGTGCTGCATCCTGTCCCGGTCGGTCTCGGTATGGACCAGGCCCTGGAGCCGCCTGATCGTTATGTTGAGTGTCTCGCCCAACTGGCCGAGCTCGTCGCCTGTTTTTATCTTTGCCTCGGTCGTCAGGTCGCCCCGTCCCAAGGCTTCAGCCGCCTTCATTAATTCGCGCATCGGAGAAACGACGCGGGAGGTAAAGAACAGCGTAAGAACTGCCAGGGTGCCGAAACCGAAAATGCCGACGAACAGGATGGGAGTAAGCAGGTGTTCCAGCCTCGTTTTGATAGACGTCAGATTCAGGCCCAAATGCACGGCCCCGAGTTTGCCCCGGGAAATGGGGGACGCGATGTCGATGATCTGAAGTTCATTCCCCTTCAGGAAAATCGTAACTTCCTTCGTACTGAAGGGTTCTCCCCGCTTCATCACGTTGACGTTCTTAAGCTCTTTCGGCAGGGAGCCGTCCTCGAAAGACGACGCGATGACCTTTCCTTTCGCGTCCCGGATATAGCTGTAAGCTATGTCTTGCTGGCTGATCGCTTCACCGAGGACGAACTGGAGCATGCCACTGTCCCCGCTCCGGATCGGCTCGGCGGCCCGGCTGCTCAGGCCGTCGGCCAGGATCAGCGTCTTGTTCGTTGCTTCGCTCGTGAGCGTATTGCTTACCTGATAGTATATGACGGCGAGGATCAGGGCGCCGAAGAAGGCCGACAGGATAAGGATCATGAAAACGATTTTTACCTTGATGCTCAAACGGAAGAACAGTTTTCCAAAGACCTTCTGTAGTATTGCCATCTCACACTCCCTCTCAGGCGAGTTTAACCGCTTCGAAAAGCTCGTCGATATCCAACAACGCCGCCGCGTCCCCTACTTCATCGCGATGTACGATCGCCTTGAAGAAACGATTCCGCTCTGCAGCGGTCTTATTGACGCCGGAATCCGGCGGTACCGCAAGAAAACGACTTTCCGGGACAGACACAATCTCCGAAACAATATCTACGAGGATCCCGAAAACATACTGCCCGTGCTGGATGATAATAATCTGGGGCGGTTGCGAATGCTGGGGCAGAAGGAGCGGTTGTCGAACGTCTATGATCGGAACAATAGTCCCTCTCAGATTGATTACACCCAAAACAAAGGCGGGGGCGGTTGGGACGGGAGATATTTTCTGCGGGATTATGATTTCCGTCACCATCTCGACGGGCAGCGCATACGTATCTCCACCTAACGCAAAGAGGCAAATTCGTATCTCTTCTTCCGGCGGTGTTACCTCTTCATTTTCTTCCGTGGTGACGTCCTGTTCGATTTCGGCCAAGCGGGGCCTCCACGCCCAGGGTTTAGATGTACTTTTTAACGGCCTTCAGCAGGTCCTCCGGGTTAAAAGGCTTTGTTAAATACTCATCTGCACCCTGTTTCATCCCCCAGAATTTATCGCTTTCCTGGTCTTTCGAGGTTACCATGATTATCGGTATATTTTTATACTGATCATCGCTCTTGATGGTCCTGCACACCTGAAACCCGTTCTTTTTCGGCATGATTACGTCGAGAATGATCAGATCAATCGGTTCTGATTTTACTTTTTCTTCCGCCGCTTCGCCATCCATGACGGTTACGATCGTATGGCCCGTTGACTGGAGGGTGGCCTGGAAAATCTGGAGTTCCGCCAGGCTGTCGTCTGCTATGAGTATTTTGGCCATGCCCTTCTCCTTTTACCCGGCTGCCTCACCGGGTGGTTAAAAATTAACATATTTCTTTGGTATTGTCAAGTTTTCGTTTTTAGTTCAAGCACTTGCGCCGCTTCAGTCGCTATTTTCTGACCCTGATAAGGTTGACGGAAAGAAGAATAAACAGGCTCTTCGCAACCTCGAATTCGCCGAGACAGGAGGCGTCGATAATGTTCTGAACCGACCGCTTGCCGTCTACGAGGGCAAAGACCGCAGTATCCACGTCACTCAGGCCCCGCTTGGTCAGCTCAACGGCATCTGCTATCAGGGGCTCGAAGAGGACATTGAAATCGGGAATCTTCTGCTGAATGAGCATCCACTCGTCGGAGCGGCGCGCGCCCTCCAGGAGCAGGTCATCGACTTTGAGCCGCACCGGGTTGGCGAATGACGGCGGTGCGGATTTTTCGAAAAAGAAATCTCCTTCCCGCCAGGCCATGGCCTTGTACACTTCCCGCTCCGTATGACTCTTGAGGCACTCGGCGAAGGCCTTGGCGTCGATCAGTTTTTCCCTGGCCAGGGCGCTGTCGATCGGCCCGCTGCTCTTCTGCACGATGCTGAGGGCGCGGGCAACCTGATCGTCCTTGAGCCGGCATGATCTTCTCAGGAGGGTCTCGAAGGGGGATGCTCCACCGTTACCACTGGATGAGGCGAATACAATGTCTCCGTCAAGGAAATAAATCTCGCCGTTTTCGCTCCCCTTGGTGATAACGAGCTTGCCGGACTGGCGCTGGAGGCCGAGCATCTGCATCACCTCGATGATCCGGAAATTCGCCAGATTGCCCTTGATTCCCGCGCTGCCGACAGGTTGGGACTTGGTGAGTTCACGGCGGATCATGTTGGGGAGGGCATTTTTTACGAATCCTTCGAGCGTTCTCCCGACAACGTCCTGTATCCGGGCCTCCATGCCAGTGAGCGAAGACTCCGGTTCCGGCGCAGCAGGTCGCGGCGGCGGGCTGTAAGCAGTGCCCCCTCCTTTTCTATCGATAACTTCCCGGATCTTGGCGAGGAGCTCTTCCGGCTGAAAGGGTTTGGTGAAATACTCGGTGATGCCGAGGACGTCCACAAATTTCGTCCCGACCTTGTCACCCTTGGACGTTACCAGGATGATGGGGGTCTCCTGGAAGGCGGGGTCTTCCTTCAGGGTCTTGCAGACCTGGAAGCCGTTCATCTTGGGCATCACGAAGTCCACGAGGATCACGGCGGGATTTTCCGCTCGTGCCTTGATGATCCCCTCTTCACCGTCTGATGCCTGCACGACCTCATAGCCCTGGGACGACAGGATCATGTCGATCAGCCGCTGGACCGTCGGGCTGTCGTCAATGCTCAGTATTTTTTCCCCTGCCATAGGCCTACCCCTTAAGACATCGATTTAATGACGATAGTAACACGGTAAAAAAGATAAAGTCAACAGCTTAAAACGGACGAGCAGGCACACGATGGCCTGCAATTGAAAAATGCAAATTGTAAAGTGCAAATTGCAAAATTTAAAGACTCCGTTGTCCGGCATCTGGGATCAGGCATCTGGAATCGGCCTTTCTCTGCGCTCGTCGAGCGGTTACGGCTACGATGCCCGTTTCGTCCAAAGGTGTCGTTGTTCGTATTTATACGTTACCGATGCCGCCCGCCGATACGGGCTTCGTTGCCGTTGCCTTCTTATCCCGCGTTATTGATTTAAGGCGAAGCCTCTACAATATAGTATAGTATTTTTTATTGCTTTGTCAACAAAAATTGTTGGGCTTGCCGGGAAACGTCATTTTCACAGCCCTCTTGCGACAACGTCGATAAACTCCTCGGTAAGGGCGTGCTTCTCCGCCTTCGGTTGCGCAATGGCCGCAAGGTCCTTGGTCATCACGCCGTGCTCTATGGTTTTGATCACCACAGCTTCGAGGGTGCGGGCGAAGGTAACCACGTCGGGCGTTTTGTCCAGCTCGCCCCTGCGGGCGATCGCGCCTGTCCACGCGAAGATGGACGCCACGGAGTTCGTGGACGTCGGGTTCCCCTTGCGGTGTTCATAATAGTGGCGCATCACCGTGCCGTGGGCCGCTTCGAACTCGTACTTGCCGTCCGGCGAGACGAGGACGGATGTCATCAACCCCAGGCTGCCGAACCCGCTTGCCACCATGTCGGACATCACGTCGCCGTCGTAATTCATACACGCCCAGAGCATCCCTCCCTCGGACTTCATGACCTGGGCCACGGCGTCGTCGATCAGAAGATAGCGGTACTGCACGCCTGCGGAGTCGAAATCCTTCTGCGCCTTCCCGACCTCGTCGGCGAAGACGTCACGGAAAAAACCGTGATACTTCTTCGATATCGTGTCCTTGGCGCCGAACCAGAGGTCCACTTTTTCGCCAAGAGCATAGGCGATGCAGGCCCTGGCAAAGCTCCTGATGGATTTTTCAGTATTATGGATGCCCATGATCACGCCGGGCCCGGCAAAGTCGTGGACCAGCAGGGTCTTCTTTTCGCCCCCGCCCGTGGGGGAGTAGACGATCTCGGCCCGGCCCGGGCCGTCGACGACGAATTCCGTGCTTTTATATATGTCACCGTAGGCATGACGGCCGATGATGATCGGCCTGCTCCAGCTCCGCACCGCAGGAGGGATATTTTTGATGATGATCGGTTTTCTGAAGACCGTCCCGTCCAGGATCGAGCGGATCGTCCCGTTCGGGCTCTTCCACTGCTTCTTGAGGCCGTATTCCTTCACGCGCGCGGCATTCGGCGTGATCGTGGCGCACTTGACGCCGACGCCGTACTGTTTTATCGCATTTGCTGCGTCGATGGTCACCTGGTCATCCGTCTCGTCTCGGCGCTCGATGCCGAGGTCGAAGTATTTGAGATCGATGTCGAGATGGGGAAGGATCAGCTTCTCCTTGATCATCTTCCATATGATCCGCGTCATTTCGTCGCCGTCGATCTCGACGATGGGGTTCTTTACGGTAATTGCCACGTTCCGGTCTCCTTCGTTAAGAGTATAGAAAACAGTAGACAGTAGTCAGGAGCCAGAAGAAAGACATCAGAACACAGACTACAGCTTCACAACGGCTTTCATCCTGCCTGTGGCCTTTAGGCTATTAATCCTGTCTAAAATTATTGCGTTCTTGCGAGCTTTGCGAGAGACGCCCTTGATTTTTGCTTTATCGGTCTGAAGCTGCGCTTCATTACTATATACCTGTGCCGGTGATTGTAATGCGAGGGGGAGAGATTGTCAATACACAATCAGGGCCGTAGTCAGGAGCCAGGAGTCAGGAGTCAGAATACAGACAACAGACAGCAGAGAACAGACAAATAAAAGATCGCAGATTACAGACATCAGACAACAGACAGCAGATTGCAGACAAAAGACTAGAGAAGACGGTGATCAGCAATCAGGCATCTGGTATCCGGTATCGTATTCGTCTTTAAATTTTGCACTTTACACTTTGCATTTTTCAATTGCAGGCCGCCTGTCTGCTGGCCTGCATTCTGTCTCCTGTTCTTTGCCCTTTATGCTATACTTACATACATTCCCCCGGGACCGGCGGGGAAGGCGTGCCGACTGTGCAGGCCATGGGCAGACCGCAGACAAATAGAGGGAACCACAGAGTTACACAGAGGAACAACGTCCGGAATGGGAGACACGGTGAATGGGCGGCGGGGTGTGAAAGTCCAAATGACAAAGCCCAAGGGTTAAACGAATGTCAAAGTTCAAAATCCAAATGCCAAATAAATGTCAAATGACAAAATGCAAAGGTCTTAATCTTGTCGCCAATTGGTTTTTTGACATTCACTTGAACTTTGAACTTTGGAATTAGTAATTACCTCTGCGTCCTCTGTGGTTAAGCTTTGACAATGTGGATTGAGATGTGATGTAAGGAGGGTGGATATGCAAAGAGTTGGTTCTACAATGAAAACTGTTCTGCTTCTTGTTGTTGTAACGCTGGGAGCAGGGTGCAGCTCATCGGTCATGCAACCTGCGGAATTTACGCTCAGGCCCGACGCGAACTCCGCGGTGGTGAATTTTCTCCGGCCTTCAATCCTCGGCATCAACTTCAAGTTCGGCATATGGGACCGGGAGAACTTCGTGGGCTTGCTGACGGCCAGGAACTATGTTCAGTACCGGGCCAAGCCGGGAAGCCACTTTTTCATGGCCAGCGCGGAGAACTGGTCCGGCATAAAGGCCGACCTGCGGGCAGGGAAAAACTATTACATCCTGGTTGCGCCGAGTACGAAGGCATGGAAGGTCTGGAGGTCGGTCGTCGAGATGTCCGTGCTCCAACCCGACGATCCAAACTTGGCTGAATGGATGCAAAAGCTGAAACCGATCACTCCGATATTGGAAAAGGGGGGCGGATACGCTGCGGAACAGATTGATAACGT
Organism: Nitrospiraceae bacterium; assembly: GCA_003454665.1. Lineage (GTDB taxonomy): Bacteria > Nitrospirota > UBA9217 > UBA9217 > UBA9217 > UBA9217. The sequence goes on from DMKB01000137.1 coordinate 16,304, forward strand.
GAGGCAGGCGAGGAAGAGCTTCGAGTCCGGCGTGGTGCCGTACACGAAGATGAAAGCCTCTGACGGCAGGTAAGGGAAGGCTAAAGACCTGTTTGCCACGGATTTGCACAGATGGCCAGAAGTAGGCGCCCCAGGCGACACGGATAAAAAGCGTTCTTTTTTTGCCGAGAATTGACACGAATGGCCGCGAAAAAGGCAGTTGGACACGGATTCGCGCGGAAAGGGCGGATAAAAAACATCAGGAGAAAGAATTTGCCGCTTGTAACCACGGATGGACACAGATAAAAAGCGCTCTTTCTTAGCCGCGAATTTTCACGAATTGACTCGAATTTTGATCAAGACCGTAAAATAGTTGGCTTTTTATTCGCGAACATTTGCGCTCATTCGCGGCAAAGCAAGCTCTTCGATTGTGGCGTAACGTATTTTTCGCCCTGGGCGATAATATAATCCTCGATGAGATGAAAGGAAAGTGGATATGCAAAGTAAAATGAAGATCAGTCTACTTTTTGTTGTTGTATTACTGGTAACAGGGTGCAGCTCGCCGTTTATGAAACCGGCGGACTTTACGCTTAAGCCCGACGGGAACCATGCGGTGGTGAATTTCCTCCGGCCGTCGAGCTTCGGCGGGGCCATCATGTTCGGCATATGGGACCGGACGGAATTCGTGGGCGTGGTGACGGCTAAAAACTACGTGCAGTACAAAGCGAAGCCGGGAAATCATTTCTTCATGGCCCGTGCAGAGAACTGGTCCGGTATTAAGGCCGACGTGCGGGCAGGGAAGAACTACTACATCCTGGTAGAGCCGAGGATGGGGGCCTGGAAGGCGAGAGTGAATATGTCCGTGCTTCAGCCCAGCGATCCCAGGCTGGCTAAATGGATGCAAAAACTGAAACCGATCACCCCGATACCGGAAAAGCGGGACGGATATGTTGCGGAACGGATTGATCATGTCAAGAAGGCGACGAAGAACTTTGAGTCCGGGTCGGTGCCGCACTCGGTGATGAAAGCCTCTGACGGAAGGTAAGCGAAGGCTAAAGACCTGTTTTGCCACGGATACCCAATCCCGCCAAGGCGGGACTAAGCGACACAGACGGACACGGATAAAACGAGAAACTCAATTTTAGCCGCGAATTAACATGAATGACCGCGAAAAAGGCAGGATAAAATCTAAATAAAAAAATCAGAAATTAACGTTTCTCTCTGCGAACTCTGCGGCTCTGCGAGAGAGAAGGCATTTGCCGCGAATATCCAAAAGTAGGCGCTCTTAAGCGGCACGAATTTACGCGAATGGAGATCAAGACCATAAAGGCGTAACGTATCTTCCCCTCAGGGTAATACTATGATAACCGTAGGTACCATGACGGGCCGGCCTTTTATCATGTGTCGGGCATCCGGCATATTGAATTACGGTATGTGGTTCATGGGCCGGGGAAGAGGTTCTTTGGATAAATGACCGCTCAGTCGGGAGAGACCCGAATTAAATTAAGAGGTGAGAAGGAGGGATAGTATGTACACAAGAAGATCGTTGCTGTTGGTTCTTGCAGGCGCCATGCTTGTGATAACCAGTGCTTGCGCGTCGGTGCCTATGGCGTCGCTGGAAATGGACATGAAGGCCAAGAACATGTCCGCGCCCCAGGACAAGGCGCTCGTATATCTGTACCGCAATGAGACCTTCGGCTCTGCCATCAAGATGACCGTGAATCTCGACGGCAAGTTTGCAGGTCAAACGGCACGAAAAACCTATTTTATGTGGCTGCTGCCGCCGGGGAATCATGAGTTTGTATCGGTCACGGAAAATACATCAAGGCTTAATGTTGACGCCAAGGCAGGACAAACGTATTACATCTGGCAGGAAGTGAAAATGGGCATGTGGGGGGCCCGATCCAAACTGCAGCTGGTGGACAAAGCAAAGGGGAAAAAGGGAGTAGATGTATCGAAGCTGATCGCAACGAACCCGGAATAGGAATGGGCGCGGGCCCGGAAGTGAATGTCTTCTCCCGGCTGAGGGGTGTTGTTGCGGGACAAGAGAAGACGGGTGGGTCCTTACGATGTAATTGAATGTTCATCGGACATTTGCCTGCCGGCTAGCTATGGACGCGCAAGACGGTAGGGGGTCAGACGCCGAAAATTATGATGAAGGGCTGGCCAGGAATTTGGCCGGCCTTTTTTTGCGCGCTTTTTCTATATTCTTGCTATCTTTATTCTGATCGCTGATCGCTGATCGCTGATCGCTGATCGCTGATCGCTGATCGCTGATCGCTGATCGCTGTAGTCTTTCGTCTCTTGTCTGTCATCTGATATCCGGCATCGTTTTTCGTCTTCCATTTTGCAATTTGCACTTTACAATTTGCATTTTTCAATTGCAGGCGGCCGTTTGTCAGCACGCCTGCCCTCTCCGGCATCATGTTTCCTCCACGATCCCCTGCTCGAGCTGCTGAACAATGAAGGTTCTGATGAGGTCTTTATCCTCCGGGCCGATCTTCTCGAACTTCAGCCCCATGCCGGGTTCCTTGAAGGGATAGTCGCCGAAACCATAGCTGTAGATGACCGATGCGTTGATATTCATCTTCCTGTTTCTGATCATGACACTGATCGGAAGTCGGGTATCGATGGGCTTCGTATCGGTTGTTCGTATGAACATTCCGTTCTCCGAGAGGACAACGGGGTGCAGCGTACCGCCCCCTTGAGCTCCGGTGAGGTCGACCGTGAGATAGGCGCCGATCCGGACGGTCTTGCGCGGGGTCGGCTCCATCGCCGCCTGGACGGCCCGATACAGCTCGTCGGCATCAAGAGGCTTCCGAACGAAACCCGCGCATCCGGCATCGCGACAATGCTTCTCGATTGCCTGGTCAGGGGAAGAGGATACGAGAATGACCGGCACCGGAGACATCCTGGAACTATGCTTCATCTCGCTGATGAGGCTCACGCCGCTTTTGCCGTCCAGGGCCACGTCGGAAATGATGATGTCGGGCAGGGCAACGGACATGAAGTCAACGGCCTCCTCGGCCGAATTCGCCGTGCATACTTCATATTCCAGGCGCTGAAGGAGCATAATGGTGTAATTGAGCTCGTTTGTATTGCTGTCCACGACCAGCACAAACCGCTTCTGATTCTCTACCGCCTTGTTGTCGTTATTCGCGCTCTGTTGCATTTCCGGCCCTCTGTTGAGATCACCGGCAGCCCCGGCCTTACGAGCTGACAGAACCGATCTATCAGCCCTCTCCCGCCGTATTTTTTCGAACGCTATACTATAGAACTATAGCATAAGCTTTCCATGAAGAAAAGTCACGAATTCAATCTCGAAGGGCAACGCTGGGTGGTACTACTACTATAGGGGGGGGGAGGGGTCAGGAGACAGAATATAGATGACAGACATCAGACATGAGACAGCAGACAGAAATCAGTAGTCAGCACTCAGTAGTCAGAATATAGATTACAGACATCAGACATGAGACAACAGACTACAGCCAAAAGACTTCATAAAGATTGTGATCGGCTATCTGGCTTCGGGAATCCGGCATCGAGGCGTTCTCTCTCATCTACCGTCTAATAATCTGACCTCTGTTGTCTGCCCTCTTGCACTTTTCATTTTACATTTATCAATTGCAGACCGCCCTTTGTCTGCCCGTCTCCCGTCTAACAATCTGTCCTCTGCTTTCCTCTTGACTCTCAGCACTGCAATGCATTACAATGGTATGCAATGATGCTTCAATTCCGCTTTATGCGGGTTAGG
>DMKB01000144.1 GCA_003454665.1 Nitrospiraceae bacterium
CTGATCAGTGACTCGGTACAGTTCGCCGTCAGCGGTTCGAATGTGCAGGTGGCCCTCCACATCGCCGATGATCTCTGGCCTTCGGATGTGGATGAGGGGCAGATCAGCCAGGTCATCAATAATCTAATCATCAACGCAGACCAGGCGATGAAGGACGGGGGGACGATCGACGTGACGGCGGAAAACAGGACCGTCAGCGGTGATCGGGAACTTCACTTCACCGCAGGTGATTATATACAGATATCAGTTCACGACCAGGGAGTCGGTATCCCCAAGGAGGCCCTACAAAATATTTTCGACCCTTATTTCACGACGAAAGCGCAGGGAAGCGGCCTCGGGCTCGCCACGTCCTAATTCTATTGTCAAAAAACATGACGGGCACATAACGGTCGAGTCCGAGGAGGGATCAGGAACGACGTTTTCCGTCTATCTTCCCGCACAGCCCCGTGGCGTGCTTCCCGCGAATGATGACGACGGGCGGCCGCTTTCCGGCACCGGAAGGATTCTCATCATGGACGACGAAGAAGCAGTCAGTGAAATTACCGGTCAGATGCTGGCCAGGCTCGGCTATGACGTTGAAATTGCCCAGGATGGCGCTGAAGCGATTGAACGGTATGTTGCGGCAGGGAAGCAACAAAAGCCCTTCGATGTCGTGATCATGGATTTGACCATTCCCGGCGGAATGGGCGGCAAGGAGGCGATCCGGAAACTGCGCGAGATAGATCCTGGTGTGCGGGCGATCGTGTCGAGCGGATACTCGAACGACCCCGTCATGGCTGATTATGGCCACTACGGATTTACTGCCGTCGCAGCGAAGCCCTATAAAATACACGATCTGAGCAGGATTATTCACGACATAATTACTGTTGGCGGCGTGTAGAAACTGGCGCACACAATTTCTTTCCCCATTGTCCGCAACCCCGTTGCCGTTCTCAAAAAAAGGCCAGGGAGGAAGCTCCTCACTGGCCCGGTGTCATGTCCTACACCGCAATCGGTATTCTTACTCTCTATTTCTGCGCAGGGAGGAGCGGACACTCGAAGTAGATCGCCGTATCCATGATCTCAATGTGGCCCAGCTCCTGGTGGGCCAGGATCGCTTCTGCACCGGTCAGCTCGAAGTTGACGATGCCGTCGCCGTCAGGATCGTGGATATCGATGCCCTGCTCCGTGAAGACGACAACCTTTACCGACCACCGTCCGCCGTTGTAGTCGCCGTAGCCGGGTGCGCTGTCCGACACCGGGCGCTGCCCTGTCAGGCCGCTGAAATCAAAACTGTACAGGGTGTCGGTGGAATGTGCAGGCGGCGACAGGAAGGTAGCCGGCGTGACGACGGTGTCATAAATCACTCCATTCGCCCAGATGAGATTGGGGACACGGGTGGCCCCGTTTCCCGCAAAGGCAGGGGCAAGAGCGATCATGAGGACCAGCGATGCGATGCCGATCAATGCGAATAGTTTCCTTCTGTTCATGGGATTCACCTCCTTTCTCTAGGGTATTTTTGAATTCAAGCATACCACGCAGAGTTCACGATACTATTACAAAACGATCACATTTTTATAACATCACTCACAGCCGGGGCACGCTGGAAAGGCTTTTAACCACGAAGGTCAGGAAGACCGCGAAGAAAAGCTAAGTTGGCATTTTTCACCAATGAGCAAACGATGGCTTAGGGGAGTGCTTTTCCCGGAACGTGGCCGGTTAAGGAGACGTTTCTGAAAAGGGCAAGGAAAAGGAGAAGGTTGTACCGACACCGAGTTCACTCTGGACGTTGATGGGGCTTCCATGGAGTTCGACGATTCTTTTTGTGATGGCGAGGCCGAGGCCCGTACCGTCGGCGTCATCCTCTTCGCGTTGCTTCGCCCGGTAGAAGCGGTCGAAGATATAGGGAATATCTTCGGGGCTGATCCCGGAGCCATTATCGGCAATCCGGACATCGACGCCGGAATCACCCGGCGCCAACTCGATCGTGACAATGCCACCCTCCGGAGTATACCGGAGGGCATTCTCGACGAGGTTCTGTATCGCGCGCTCGATCAGCCCGATGTCCGCATGCACGAAGGGAAGGTTCTCGGGGAACCGCGCCTCGAGGCGGATTTTTTTTCTTTCGGCGTCAAGCGTAAATTTCTGGAGAATATCGTAGCCCAGTTCGCCGAGATGGAAGGGCTCCGGATGAATCCGTGTCTCCTCGGCATCGAGCTTCGCAAGATCAAAGAGCTCGGCTATCAGCTTGTCCAGCCGGTCCGCGTGCTTCATTGCTATGGAAAGGTACCGGCGCTGTTCCTGCAGCTCCATATCGCCGCCCTTCATGAGGAGCGTCTCGAGATAACCCTTGAGCGAGGCGAGGGGAGTGCGAAGATCGTGGGAAACACTGCCTACCAGTTCCCGGCGGAGCTTGTCTGCATGGCGTATGTCGCTCATCTGGTCGATGATCCGGCCGGACATCTGTGCGAACATCGCGCTGAGCCGGCCTATTTCGTCATTGGCATGCATGGCCGTTTCCTGCGGCGAAATGATGGGGTCGCGAAAACCATGGCGCTGAAAATTCTCCACCTCGTCCGAGAGCCGTTGAAGGCGCCTGGTCAGGGTGGCGAAGAGAAAGAGCCCGGTGAGCAATACGAAGAGCAGACCGGCAGCAACGATCCCCGTACTCAGCCGGAAGATATAGCTCTTCCGGAGCATGGTGACGACGGAATCGAATTCTTCTCCGCCGAGAATAATATAGAGGTAGCCCTCAAGGGGGCCGGAACGGGGAACGGGCGATACGGAGAATACCTTTTGCTGTCCCGGGTTCCTGGGGTCATCGCCGAGGATGGGCAGACGTTCGGCCCTGCCCAGAAAGCGCCGGATGGGCTCCAGGGACACGTTGCGCCCTTTTACCTTGCCGGGGGGCGCTGAATACGCCAGGACCTCTCCTGCGGGATCGAGGAGGTAAACTTCGATGGCGGGATTGATCTCCATGAGCATGTCGAAACTCTCCCGCAGGGCCGCCTCGTTCACCGCGCCTTTCTGCATGAATAGTTTCTGGGAAGCGAGATAGGCCGCCAGGTTTCGATTGAGTTTCTGCGCGCCCTCCTGCAGGGTGAGCTTCGTCGTAAAGAGAATCAGCAGGAGATAGAGAAGCCCGATCGCGAAGAACAGGCTGAGAAGAATGGCAGCTATTTTTCCATAGAGTGTCTTGAGCATCGGTTATGCCTTGTTATGTCTCGGCAAATTTGTATCCTACGCCCCATACGGTGAGAATGATGCGGGGGTGGGAGGGGTCTTCCTCGATTTTGGTCCGCAGCCGGTTGATGTGCGAGTTCACCGTATGTTCATAGCCTTCGAAGCCATATCCCCAGACCTCACTCAACAGCTGTGATCGTGTATAGACCCGTCCCGGATGCCGCGCAAAGTACAGAAGGAGATCAAACTCTTTTGCCGTAAGGGTCACGGGGTTCCCCTTCTGTGTCACGGTACGTTTATCAATATCGATCATCAGATCGCCGACGGAAATCGGTTCCCGGGTCTCAATGCGGGTCTGCGATCCAAGAGCGTCCATTCGCCGAAAGAGTGCCTTCACGCGCGCCAGGAGCTCCTTGATGCTGAAGGGCTTCGTCAGATAGTCGTCAGCCCCGAGTTCGAGGCCGAGGACGCGGTCAAGTTCCGACGACCTGGCCGTGAGCATCAGGATCGCCGTGTAGTGCGGAAGAGCCCGGACACGCTTGCAGATTTCCAGGCCGTCAATGCCCGGCAGCATGAGGTCGAGAATGATCAAGGCATGTGCCGCAGTCGTCGCCAGTTCGAGGCCCTGTACGCCGTCGTGGGTGACGGTTACGTGATGTCCCGCGTCGCGAAGGTGCATTTCCAGAAGGGCCGCGATGTCCTTGTCATCCTCAATGATCAGTACTTTTTGCGCCATGGTCCCGTCCTGCCTCATGTACTAACAATACCATATACTTATCACAAAACAGTCACGAGTGCCAGTACTATGAAAGGCCTTCGAGGATGCCTTCGCTGCGAAACGGCATGAGGGCAAGGTGAATAATACCTTGACGCACGGTCATTTTTTTGGAATAGTATATGGTATACCTTGAATACGATGAGGCTGGGGGGCCTCCCTGAGGGGGAAAGGCACTGCTCGTCCTGCTTCATCGATTTTCCGGAGAGGAGAACAGTATGATCGTATTCGGTACCAGGGGGAAGATTGTTGCAGGCACACAAAAGCAGGGGATAGCGTGTAGTTCCTGCGGGAACCAGCCGCAGAACACCTTCGGCGTTTTGCGCTATTTCCATATATTCTGGATTCCCGTGTTCCCCACGAAAAAGGAAGTCGGCCTGGAGTGCCCGCACTGCAAGCAGACGCTCATGGGGAAGGAAGTTCCCGACCGCCTTCGGCAGGACATCAAGGAATCGATATTCACGAAAGGAAAAGTCCTACCGATGTTTGCGGGACTCTTCCTGCTCGCGATCCTCTTCGGCTTTGTCGGGTACACCGGCATGGAGCAGTCTAAGAAAGAAGCGGCGTTTCTGGCGAATCCCGCAGTGAATGATTACTACATCGTCCGGCTGACGAAACTCTTCGAAGGGCAGGATACAAAACACCCCTATGGCATTCTGAGGGTGAAGAGCATCTCCGGAGGCTCGGTCGAGCTGATCGTCGGTAATTACGCCTACAGCAGTACCACAGGGGCGCGGAAGGCGATCAGCAAGGGAGAGACCGGCAAGGCCGGATATTTCGGGGCAGAGCCGATATCGCTGAATGCCGCCAACCTGCCCGGGTTGAAAGGCGATGGCGTTATCAAGTCGGTGAAGCGACACTAGACTAACACGAACTGGTATCCTGATGGGCGGGTGCAGGCCTTGTCGCGCCCGCCCATCGTTCATCACGAACTCAATCCTTTCGTCTGCGCTAAGGCAACCTCGTCCGCTGCAAGCACTTCTTTTTTATTCTTGATATTTTCCCGTGGCTATACTATGGTAACGAAACGGTCATCGGAGCGCTTTGGCCGGGAACCGGATAACCATGGTTTCCTCACCCGGGATTATCCACAACAGCGAGAGGGAGGGACACGGTGACGGGCATTTGCCCCGAGGGATCATCGGCGCTGGTTTACCCGAACAACAACATGGGGCTGGTAAGCCTGAACAGAGACGGGTCCGTAGAGCATCGCCTGCTGACAGAGTTCCCGGGACAAGAACAGGTTTTTTACGTCCGTTGAGAGTACGGGGCAGATCGTTCCTTGCTCCCTGGCGTATGTGAAATGCTTTCAGAAGACAACGACTGTTATGGAAAAGAGCAAGCAGTTTTATAAAAAGGGCATCCGATTCGCGTGCCAGGGTTCGGGCAAATGCTGCGTGACCAGAGGAAAGTACGCCTATGTGTATTTGTCCTTGAACGACCGGAAGCGCCTTGCGGCGCATCTTGGGATTGCACCGCGTATGTTCACCGTGAGGTACACGCAAAAGACCGATGGACTGTATCATTTGAAAGACCCGGAAAAAAGTTGCCCCTTTTTCGAGGACAATCGCTGCGCGGTCTATGAAGCTCGTCCCCGTCAATGCCGGACCTGGCCCTTCTGGCCGGAGAACATGGCGCAAGAGGTATGGGAACGGGAAGTGGCTTCCTACTGCCCCGGTGTCGGAAAAGGAAGGCTCTATTCGGAGGATGAAATAGAAACCATTCTGGAAAAAAGCGGATCCGTCTGAATACTTAAGCCTTATCAAGTTATTTTCTGTCAATACCGCGAAACGGTCGGGGTGTCCTTGCCTCCGGCTGTCATTCGCGTTATACTTACATCAATAGATATCACCTGCACGCGCATCTTTTTTCCATCTCTTCACTCATTCATGACCGAACATCGCGGGAATACGGAAAATCCGAAAGGAGGATCAGGATGAAGAAAGACCGACTGAAGAGCATTCTGGCGGGTCTCAGTATCGCCGGTCTCCTGTCAGGCGCCGGGCTTGTAACCACCGCTCCCCGGGCGTTAGGGGGGAGCAGTTGAAGCGGCTGAAGTGGTAAAGCCGGTGCCGGCGGCACCGAAAAAACTGAAAAGAAGGACCACGACAAGAGCAAAATGGGTAAGAGTGGCTGAGCTGGCGATAAAGCCAGTGCCGGCGGCGCTGAAAAAAAGGACGAAGAAAAGAAAGACAAAGAGCAATCCAATCAGCAGGGCTCATCAGAGGAAAGCAAAAAGTAGGACAGGTGGCACGATAGGCCATAGGTATCCAGCAGTGTGCGCAGAATTCTGTTCAGGATTGTTGCCGGGGTAGTTGAGTCGCAGCATCCGGAGAACAGCGCACGCTGTTTTTTTTGGCACGGGAGGTACGGTGTGAGAAATTCCGCGCACAAAAAAACCGAAGACATTTACCCCGTGTGCCCTTCTCTTGTGGGGCCTGCAGAGTGGGACCGTACCGTTGCGGCGTGCGGGGAAAACTGCGGGCCCAAGACATTCTCTGACGCTGAAACGCCCCGATGATGCCGGGCAGGATGTTCTGCATGCCGGGACTGCGGCATCCGGCCGGTCTGCGGCGGGTGCCTCGCCGTTGCTCACAGCCATGGGCTTGATGTGTTTAACGACAGGGATCTGTACTGCTTCATTGAGCAGTCCCGGTAGGAGTGCCACGGATAGTGCAGGCAGGAGTCGTCACGGGTCAGGGGCGTGCATACAGAAGAGTAGCCCGGGGGCTCCATCTTCTCCCGGTGATGTTCTGGCAATCGGTGCTCTCTTCAGTGCCTGCGAGATCGCGTCCATGCCGGACGATAAGAACGGATTTGTTATTTTCTATCATTGTCATATCAGGAGGGCAGAATGGTAAAATTAGTTAAGCTGTCATTTGCTACCCACCCCGTCTTGCTCCTCGTGAGTGCGGCTCTGCTCATGCTCATGTCGTCATGCGCAAAAAAAGGTTACTATGGAATGGGCAGCCCTGCCGGCCCGGCAGAAGAGCGAGTGATGGGATTTACAGAAGATGAGACGACAGCGTTACCGGGGGCAACAACGTCGGGAAAAGCTGCGAAGTCAAGGACGTCAGATCCAAAGAGAGCCAAGAGACGCCCGGCTGCTTCAGGCTTGCGCGCCGGCTATGCCGACGATAACAAGCAGTTCAATTATTTCCTGCATTTTTTGGAACGATACGGTTCCGGCATACCGCACTACCCGTTAAGCATAAAGGAGCGGATTATTCTCAACGTAAAAGATCGAAAGGGCAAATCAGTGCCGAATGCAGACGTAACAATTTATTCCGGCAGCACCGTTCTCACTTCGGGCAGGACCTATTCAGACGGCTCATTTCTCTTCTTTCCGTCCGAATACCGGAAAAACCTGTTCCGGTACAAGGCAGTAGTACGCACGCTGCAGGGGCGAAAAAAGATCAGCATCGACCGTCAAGGCAGGCGCGATATTGAAATAATCCTGGATGTGCCACGGAAGTTGCCGAAATCAATTCCCCTGGACATCCTTTTTGTCCTCGATACGACAGGAAGCATGGGGGAGGAGATAAAAAGGCTAAAAAAGACGATAGAAATCATGAATCTAAATCTTATCTCACTGCCGTCCAAGCCCACGGTTCGATTCGGTATGGTCCTGTATAAGGACCGAAAAGATGCATATCGAACAAAGGTTGTTCCCCTGACGGGCGATCTGGATGAATTCCAGAAGGCGCTGAGCACGGTCAGTGCGTCTGGAGGTGGCGATACGCCCGAGGATTTGCAGTCCGCCCTCAAGGAAGCCATACAGAACATTGACTGGAATAAGGACGGGGTACGGCTTGCTTTTATCATAACCGATGCACCGCCACACCTGGACTACGGCCAGCAGTATACGTATGGAAACGCGTCAATCGGCGCAAAAAAGAACGGCATTAAAATTCATACGGTGGGGACGGGTGGCCTCAACATCGCGGGAGAATATATTCTTCGCCAGATATCGCAGTATACCTTGGGGCGGTATATTTTTCTTACCTATGGAGAAAAAGGGGAAAGCGAAGGAGGGCGGCCGGGGAGCGTGAGTCATCATACCGGCAGCAACTTTCAAACTGATAAGCTGGAAGCGATTATTATTCGCTTCGCGAAGGAGGAGCTGAACAACATCACCGGTAAAGGGGCTGCAGAGGATGATGAGTACTTCAGTGCTGAAAAGCGAGAGGATGAAGGTGGGATGGAAACGCTGCAGAAGCTGTTTGACCTGGCCGTCTCCCAACTCGTGGACTATTCGTCCATTATGATCCCCGGGAAAACTCCTGCGGCCATTTTTCCCATTGTCTATAACAATAAATCACTTGCACTCCATGCCGAGTATTTCAGTGAACAACTCGCGTTGTCGCTCAGTAGGAACAAAACGTTTACCATGGTTGAACGAGCGGATCTGCAGAGAATCCTTGAAGAAATGAAACTCCAGCTCACGGGAGTTGTGCCGGAAGACAAGGCGGTAAAGGCCGGCAAACTGATGGGCGCCAAGATGCTTGTAACAGGAAGGCTGTATGCTAAAAAGAACAGGTATGAACTATTTTTAAAACTGCTGCGCGTTGAGTCGGGCGAAGTGTTGTCGGTAACGAAAGCGCGAATCGACAGAACATTGGGGCTGTCTGAGTAGCACGGGATGGTTGTGGCGAGGCGAAGGTTGGGGCCTGGCCATTGATTCCCGCCACGGCCTCGATGTGTTCGCCGAAAAGGACCCCTATTGCTTCATGCATGAATCCCCGTAGGGCCCTGTTATCGTTTCTACGGCCGACAGCGCAAAGTACTTGCCTTTTCCTCCGGCCTGTACTATCTTTGCAAGCAAGCGCTCGTGCGCGGATAGGCCCCAATGACCAGCGTTTTTCAGGCGCTAGTCATCGGCTCACGGTTTTTTTGTGTGTCCACGGCGCTGCATATCAAGAGCCAGCAAGGCGATCAAATTTGACCCTGCGGCCGCAATCCCGCTTGAGTCCCGCTATAAGCGGGACCGGAGGGGCTTCACAGCATGAAAACATTCTTCGAGTTCTCGAAATATCATACGAGCTACCGGCAAGAGGCGCTTGCCGGTCTCACCACCTTTCTCACCATGGCCTACATTATTGTGGTAAACCCGGCAATCCTCGAGGCGGCGGGAATACCGCGAGGTCCGTCCATGGTCGCTACGATCCTGTCCGCCGCCTTCGGTACGCTGATCATGGGCGTCTACGCAAAGCGCCCCTTTGCGATCGCGCCGTATATGGGTGAGAACGCCTTTATCGCCTATACCGTCGTCAAGGTGCTGGGGTACTCCTGGCAGATCGCCCTTGGTGCGATCTTTCTTGCCGGAGTATTGTTCACCCTCTTAACGGTGCTCAAGATTCGAAGCTGGCTGGCTGATGCCATCCCGCAGACGCTCAAGTACAGCTTTGCGGCGGGTATCGGACTGTTTCTGGCATTTATCGGGATGAACGCGACCGGTGTCGTTCAACTCGGCGTTGCCGGCGCGCCCGTCAGTCTGGGGAACGTCTCCCAATCGACGGTGTTACTTGCTATCGCCGGGTTCATGATCATTGCGATGCTTATGATAAAGCAGGTGCGGGGGGCGCTGGTCATCGGCATCCTTGTCATTACCGGTTCTTCTTTTCTGCTCGGTATTACCCCGCTGCCGGACTCTTGGATCAGCATGCCGCCGAATCCGGCCCCCATCATCATGGAGCTGGATGTACTCGGCGCACTCAGTATCAAGAGCCTCCCCGTGGTCCTGATTATTTTCGTCATGGCTTTTGTCGACACCGTGGGAACGTTGATCGGCCTTTCCGCGCGGGGGGGCTTGCTGGACGAACACGGGCGTCTCCCCGAAATCGAGAAACCCATGCTCGCCGATGCTTTGGCGAACCTGATCGCGCCTATACTCGGCACGACGACGACGGGCGCGTACGTCGAATCAGCGGCGGGAATCGAAGAGGGCGGCCGTACGGGATTTACCTCACTCGTCGTGGCCGTTCTCTTTCTGTGTGCCCTCTTCTTTGCCCCGGTCCTGACCGCTGTTCCGCCCCATGCCTACGGAGCCGCCTTGATCGCCATCGGCGTGTTCATGATCAGCCCGATCGCGAAGGTCAACTTTACGGATTACACGGAACTCGTTCCCGCCTTCCTCACCATGACGCTTATGGTTTTTACGTACAACATCGGCGTGGGAATGACGGCAGGACTGCTTTCCTATCCTCTCCTCAAAACCGCGTCAGGGAGATGGCGCGAGGTCCATGCCGGCATGTGGATACTCGCTGCGCTTTCACTTTCCTATTATGTGTTTTATCCCTATACGTAGGGAAGAGGCAGGCGATGGGAAGGTGCGAGCGAATACCTACAGTATGAAGATGCTGTACTTTGGAGGTAACCAGGCATGATACAAATGAAGAGAATCGATTGCACCAATGTGCAGCATGGATTGCTGGGGGCGCTCCTGGCGTTGGCTGTCTTTGCCTTGTCCGCGCCGGGCATGGCAGATGCCCAGGCGGGCACGAGCGCAGGCATCTTTCACAAAGGAAGTGGACGGCTGTCCATTGTCCTCGGCAGCGGCAGTGGTTTCAATGACACGTATACCATCCTGGGTATCGGGGCCGGCTATTATGTGGCCGATGGACTTGAACTGGGACTCAACGTTGAATCCTGGATGGGTGGAGATCCGGACATCTACCGGATCAGTCCTGAAATTCGCTACGTATTCCATTCTGCGCAAACAGCGAAGCCTTACCTGGGGGCATTCTACCGCCGTACCTTTATCGACCAGTTCGATGATCTCGATACTGTAGGCGCTCGCGCCGGCGTGTTTTTCATGCAGGGAAGGGGTGCGTATATCGGCGCCGGCGTTGTCTACGATGTGTATCTTGACTGTGAAGAGACTATTTACACGTCCTGCTCCGACACCTATCCGGAGTTTCTTTTTGCCATCACGTTCTGAATATCCGGGGATGATTAAGGTCGGAAGGAGTGAAGCCCTTTCCTCGCGAGCATGCGCTCCCGGTTGTTCCTGCATCGAAGGGAATCCCGCTGTCATTCATGGTTGTGTGCTATATTATTTTTCAGGAGGCTTTCTGTGTTCGGGCCTGTCCCGCTCCGCGGG
>DMKB01000099.1 GCA_003454665.1 Nitrospiraceae bacterium
TGAAGCTGCCGCTCTTGTCGCTCGAAGCGATCCGCTTGGTTTTCCTGAGGGCCGGCAGATAGAGCCACTGGTCATCGTCCTTGTCGGCGGCGTCGTAGTCATAGGTGAGGAAGCCCGTGTCCTTGACGTCCACCGGATGGAGAAAGAACATCAGGCGATACGTATCCTCGCCGAAGTCCTTCATGAAGCCGCTTATCTTGCGGATCCGTTTGCTGCCGTGCTTATCGATCAGGATCATCTCCAGGCTCGATGTTCCGTTGTCGCCATCGTCGCGGTCGTCGACCTTTTGCATGATCGCCCGCGCCTTGGGGTCGTCCGCGCGGGCGAGACCGGGAATCATGATCGCCACGCCGGCCAACACCGTGAAAGCAACGGATACCGGCCTCTTGATGTTCTTCCATGCCATGTCACACCTCCGCTTTTATCGCGTCTCTCTGTGTATCCTCTGCGGCGAAACCGTTCTTGTTACGCTTCACGTTCCCAGCTCTTGGGCTTGCGTATAACCGCCATGAGCGCAGGCGCTACGAAAAAATCGGCCAGCAGGGCCATCAGGATCGTAAACCCCGTGAGTAAACCAAAATTAAACAGATTGTACATCGATGATGCCATAAAAATAAAGAACCCGAGGGACAGCACAATGGTCGTGACCAGCATGGCGCGGCCCGTCGTGAGCAGGGTACGGAGCACCGCTTCCTTCACATTGCCCGTCTCATGATAGTAGCGCCGGAAGTTATGCATAAAGTGGATGGTGTCGTCCACGGCAAGCCCGATGGCGATGGCGCCGATGAGCATGGTGAACATATCCATCGGCATGTCCAAAATCCCCATGATACCCATCGTGAGGAGGATCGGCGTAAGGTTCGGGATCATGCTGAGCAAACCGACCTTGATGTTTCCGATAAGCAGGAGCATCATAAGGGTAATGACAATCCCGGCATACAGGTAGCTTTTCCGGGCGCTTCTCATGGCGGCGTGGACGGTCCTGCCGAAGAGCGGGATCATACCGGTCACCGTAATATCGGCGTTCGCACCGAAGGCGCTGCTGAACCGGCTTTTGATATTTTCGATAAATTCGTCGTACAAAACAGCATCGAGCCACGGCACCTTGATCGTAAAGCGGGACTTCGAGAACCGGCTGTCGACAAAGTCCTCCAGGTCGTCACTTCCGGAGTTTTCGAAGAGCAAAAATTCCTGGGCTATCAGCTTCCGCTCCTGCGGGACGCGGTAAAACTCTTTCCGGTTCTCGTTCAGCGCCTGGTTGATCTCCTTCAGAATATCGGCGATCGAGAGCGTCTTGCCCACGAACAGCTCGTCGCTCCTTATGGTTCCGATATCTTCGCCGAGCGCCTCGATGCGGTTCAGGTTCTCTGCGTCGTAAAAACCGTTCTCTTTTCTTGTGTCCGTTATTACTTCAAGGGGAATGGAGCCATTGAGCTCTTGATCGACGACGGTCATTGCCGTCCGGATCGGCATGCGCTTGTTCAGCCAGGTAAGGGGATTATGGGAAAAACGGATCTGCATTGCGGCAACCAATGCGATCACAATAATGATCAGGCTTCCCGCGAGGATGCGCTTGGGATATGCCGTCGAAAAGTTCGCAATGGCCGTCAATATGCGATCCAGTTGGGCCTGCTTCGCGAGGTCCGTTGGTCGGTCTTTCACCTGCAGCGAAATGAGAGAAAGCAAGGCCGGCAACAGGATGACCGTATACAGAAGGGACAGCAGCACGCCGAGACTCGCGAATACGCCGAGGTCTGCTATGGGCGCTATCTCCGCCGTGGCGAATGACGCGAGACCCGCCGCCGTGGTCAAGCTGGTCATGACGATGGCGAGGCCCGAGTGTCCCAGGGCGAAGGCAATGGAATCCTCTTTACTGCTGCCTGCCTGAAAGCGGTGGAAGAAAATCGCGAGCACGTGTACGGAAGCGCCTACGCTCACGGCCAGCAGGAACGAAGGAAGGATCTGCGTCGGTACTTTGATCGGCGTATTGGACAAGGCCATCAACCCGATGGTGGAGACGACCGTCAGTATCACGATCAGGAGCGGAAGAAGGACACCGGATATGCGGCGGAACATGATATACAGCACAACACCGATAATGACAATGGCAAGCATGATGAACCTGCGCATGTCATTCATCATGGACTGCTTCAGGTCATCGGTCACCACCGGCGAGCCGGCAACATAGACCCGGAAGTTTTCACGGTCGTACTTGTTCGCCGTGACCCGTACGGCCTTCACGACCTGGCGATTTTCTTCATCGGTGAAAAATGCTCGCGGTGCCGGCCCGGATTCGCCAGCCCCATCGTCAAAACCGGCCAGCGCGTCCCCCACTCCTCCCGCGGACGAGTAGCTGTTGGTTTTGATCACGATCGTGGTGAACGCCCCATCCTCGGAGATCAACATGTTCTTGTACAGGGGATTGGCCATGACCCGCTCTTTGAGCGATGCCAGTTCTTTTTCATTGGTCGGAAATGTTTCGAGCAGGTCTTCCACGATGAGCCGGTTACCTTCGCCCCGGGTATTGCGGGCGTTGACCATGCTCGTCATGTCGTCTATGTAAGGGACGTTTTTCTCCAGGTCTTCATGGAGTTCCTTCAGCCGCTCGAGAAATCCGAGGCTGAATATATTCGGGGACTTCACGGCGATAATCACGAGCTCGTCCCTGCCGAACTGCTCGCGAAATGCATTATAGTCCAACAGGGCGGGATCTTTCTCGTGCAGGAATCCTTCTGTCGAGGTATCGATCCTTGCCTTGGGCAACTGCGAAACCATGCCGGCGATGACGACCAGCATCACCAGAAGGGTTATCAGCCTGTTCCGGTAAATAAAATGTCCAAATGATTCAAAGCGGCTCTCGATGCGCTCCCTGATGGTCGGCATGTATTCTCCTCAATCGGCTCACTATACTGTTTTATCCTCGGAACGTGTTCTCTCCGGGACACCGTATTATGTACCATATTTTTTTCAATATGCCAAGCTGAAAGATGGCCGGGCATCCTGCCCGCCCGAGACACAGGATAGCGGGGCGTATAAAAAGCAGTCCTTACGCCGTTGCATACCCGGGAACGCAATCAGGTCGTCACCGCGGACAGCGCCCATACGTCGAGAGCCTTCGTTCCAGGCGCGCCGAAATGGCCGTCCTCACAGGATCTCTTCATCGTCCTTGCGCCAGGCAGGGTCCACGATACAGAGGAATTTCAGATCAACGGGTCCGGGATTATGAATATACTGGACGGCTTTCGGCGGGATGTAAATAGTATGGCCGGGACGGACGGCGGATGACTCTCCATCGATATGCATGACACCCTCACCGTCCATAATGTAGTAGACTTCCGACGTGCTCAGCCGGTGTGGCGTGGTTGTCTGTCCTGGTCTTACGACGGCATGGGCCAGGCTGTAGCGAAGAGCAAGGTCGGCCTTGTCTGGGTGCAGAAGTTCCCTGAGGGTGGAATTATCTCCGGCAATAAACTCTTCACAATGGTTCAGGTCCCGTATCAGCATGATATCGCCGTCGCCTCGTTATCTTTCTTTCATCGGCCGGAAGGGCCTAATAGCCCGTGTATGAGAAATGCATGAAATCCTTCTGCCTGCCCTGCATCGCTCCCCCCCACCGCAGGCCCAGTGCCGTCAAGGCCCTGACCATGGCGCCGCCCTCCTCGAGCGTCCCCGGTACTCCCGGACGCCAGTGCCCGCCCAGGAGCAGACGGCACTCCGGGCCGAACTGCACGCAGCGATCGTACAGGCCGTTCAAATCGCGGTTAATATCGAGTGCGGTACCGAAGGAGTGATTACTGAAGACCGTGCGATTGCCCTGTCCATCTATCGGGCCGCGCGACCTGACCACCCGGTAGCCCTGCACCGTAATGAGCGGCTCGCCCCTGCGAACCAGGGTCTCGAGTGTTCTCTGCACCATCGGCGCTATGGTGTGGCACAGAAAAAATGGCGCCAACGGCGGAACGCTGACCTGCTTCTGATCTTCACGGCATACCGTACACCCCGTCGCAGGGTCAATTTCTTCTGCCGTGGTTTCGCTGTAGGGATGACGAACGGCTACACGGCCAACACTGCGACGGAGTTCCACGTTCCACCGGTACTCTTCGTACGTGCAGGTCCGGGGCAGGGTGCGTTCCTGTGCCTAG
>DMKB01000307.1 GCA_003454665.1 Nitrospiraceae bacterium
TAAAGGCCACAGGCAGGATGAAGTCCTTTTTTTCACGATACCTGATTCCTGATGCCGGATTGCCGATCACAGTCTTCTGTAGTCTTCCGTCTCTCGTCTGCTGTCTGTTATCTTTTGGCCGCTCCTGTCTACAGTCTACCGTCTGCTGTTTTCACTACTCTGCGAGCCTGCTGTTCTGTTTTATTATCCAAGACTCGATCGAAACCCTGGTGGATCCCCGTGCCTCAGCGACGAGCGAAAAAGTTGATTCTGTCTGTCTGTCCTCTCAATCCGAATTCTCCAGCAAACCATTGCCGCTGAAATCAGGAGTGCGCCCGTACACTTCCTGCAGAATGACGTCGGCGCCCTGCTGCAGGAGCTTCTCGGCCAACATGACACCGAGACTCTCCGCCTCCGCCTGAGGGCCCTCTATCGAGTTCTTGATGATCTCCTTGCCGTCAACGCTGCCCACAAGGCCCGTAAGGCCCAGTTTTCCATCTGTTACCATGCCGTAACAGGCTATCGGCACCTGGCACCCGCCTTCGAGCTTGCGCAGCAGAGCACGCTCACCGGTGACGCAGGTCCGGCTCTCAACATGATTAAAGAAGGCGATCATCTCGTTTAGCTCCCCGTCGTCCATCCGGCATTCGATTCCGAGGGCTCCCTGCCCGATGGCCGGCAGGCTGATCTCGGGCGACAGGTACTCCGTGACATTGTCAGCCAGTCCGAGCCGCTTTACCCCGGCCGCGGCCAGGATAATAGCGTCGTACTGTCCTTCCCTGAGCTTCCGCAGCCGCGTATCCACATTCCCTCTGAGCTGTTGAATCGTGAAGTCAGGCCGGATATGCATGAGCTGGGCCTGCCGCCTGAGACTGCTCGTGCCGATATTCGCCTTTTTCGGCAGATCGCTGAATGGTACCTTGTCCCGCGAAAGCAGGGCATCACGGGGATCTTCGCGTTTCGTAATCGCCGTCAGGTGAAGACCATCGGGAAAGAACGTGGGCACGTCCTTCATGCTGTGAACGGCGATATCGATTTCCCGACGCAGCATGGCTTCTTCGATCTCCTTCACGAACAGTCCCTTGCCCCCTACCATCGCCAGAGGGACGTCGAGTATCTTGTCACCCGTGGTTTTTATCTTGGTGAGTGATACGGCCGTACCTGGATACTTCTTCTCAAGCTCTGACTTCACCCACTCCGCCTGCCAGAGAGCCAGGGCACTGGCGCGTGTTCCGATTCTGATTGTTTTTCGCAAGTGATTACTCCGTTAAAAAGTAAATTCTTATTGTTTGACAGGATGAATAGCCTAAAGGCCACAAGCAGGATACGATCAAACAAGCGCGGCAGAACGAGGGATTGCCGCCGTTACGAAATCCAGCCCCGGTTCCAGCGCACCCAGCAGGAACGCGCCATACTTGCTATCGGCCCTCAGGCCTTTTCTTCTTTCCTGCACAGTCATCCTGGACGCCCACGCCCTTCTTCCGTACGTGTTTTTTCAGCTCCTTGTCCAGGTTAAACATTTTTCTGGCGAAATTAACGAGCCTGTCGCTTTCCTTCCCAATGGCCTCCTGCTTCAGCACCACGATCGGGGCATGGACGATCTTGTTCACGATGGCCTTCGAAAGGCACTCTACGGCGCTTCGCTGCTCGTCACTGATGCCGTTTAACTGGCAGAAGGCCTTTTCGAGCTCACGGGTCCGGATGTCCTCCACCTTGTCCCGGAGGTCGACGATTGTCGGCACGGCGTCGAGGGCCCGCTCCCACTGGAGATAGGTCCCGACCTCCGTGGAGATGATGTCCTCCGCTTTTTCCGCCTCCTGCTGCCTACCCTGGACGTTCGAGTCAATCACACCCTGGAGGTCGTCGATATCATAGAGAAAAACGTTGTCGATCTTGTTCACTTCGGGGTCTATGTTTCTTGGGACCGAGATGTCGATCATGAAAATCGGCTTTTGGTGCCGTCCCTTGAGGGCACGGCTCACATCGTCATGCTTTACCACATAGTCCGAAGCGCCCGTGGAGCAGATGAGAATATCGGCCATGATCATCTCGGAGGGGAAGTCCTCGAACCGCACCGCGCTGCCGTTGAATTCCCCGGCAAGCTCAACAGCCCGCTCGAAGGTCCGGTTCGCTACCAGAACGGACTTCACGCCGTTGTTCAACAGGTGGCGTGCTGCCAGCTCTGCCATCTCCCCGGCCCCGAGGAGCATGACGGATTTGCCCCAGAGGTCGTCGAATATCTTTTTGGCAAGCTCAACAGCGGCATAGCTGATCGACACCGCGCTTTCAGCGATCTTTGTTTCCGTTCGAACCCGCTTGGCAACAGAGATGGACTTCTTGATCAGCTTGTTCAGGACCGTGCTCGTGGTCTTGGCATTCAGGGCGATATCAAAGGCGTCTTTCAGCTGGCCGAGTATCTGGGGCTCCCCCACGACCATGGAGTCCAGGCTCGACGCCACGCGGAAGGTATGGCGGACCCCTGCTGCGTCGGTGTGTACGTACAGGGCCTTTTCCAGGGACTCCCGAGACAGGCCGTGGTAATCGGAAATGAACTTCTTTACCTGCTCAACGCCCTGTTTCGAGTCATCAGCCCACACCGAGATTTCGACCCTGTTGCAGGTGGAAAGGATGAGGCTTTCCTTGATCCCCTCATACCCCATGAGTGTCTTGAGCGCCTCGGGCACCGTGGCTTCGGGAAAAGAGAGCTTCTCCCGCACGTCCACCGGCGCCGTCTTATGGCTGAGACCGACTACGATTATTCCCATGTCACGCTAGGCTGCAGCTGAAGACCGGCAGCTCACTCCCCTGAACAAGATCTAAAAAACATGCTTCCCAACCTCGATGCGGCTTATCACGAAAAAACTGAGTAACACGAAGAGGAACCCGAGAATCGAGAGACGGGCCATTTTCCTGCCCCTCCATCCGATGGTCCTGAGGTGCAGGAGCGCCAAATAGATGACCCAGGTGATGAGCGACCAGGTCTCCTTCGGGTCCCAACTCCAGTAGGTGCCCCAGGCGCTCTCGGCCCACATGGAGCCGGTAATCATGCCGAGGGTGAACAGGGGCCAGCCGAAGGATATGGCCTTATATCCGATCATATCCATGACTTCGAGAGAAGGCAACCGGTGGAAAATAGCTCCCAGGTGCTTGGATTTGAGCTGGCGCTCCTGGATCAGGTACATAACGGCAATGATGAAGGCAAAGGCGAAGGCAGCGTCCCCCAGCACCGCCAGGCTCGTATGGATCCCGAGCCAGCCGCTCTTGAGCACCGGCTTGAGCTCTTCGATACGGCTGGAGATCGTGGCCGCCGGAACCATGAGCA
>DMKB01000360.1:0-1294 GCA_003454665.1 Nitrospiraceae bacterium
GAGACAGGAGACAGGAGACAGGAATACTTCTTGTCTGCCTGGTATAGGAACTGAAAAAAGCGATGATGAATCCGGACAGTGAACAACAATTTTTCCCGAACGCCTTTTTCGAGATCACGATCGTGATACTCTTTGCCGTTGAAGCGGTTTTGATCCTGGCGGTGCTGTTCCCCGCCGAGATCGGCAGGGAAATAAATTTTTCCGCGCAGTACAGCCCGCGGCCCGAGTGGTATTTCCTGTTTCTCTATGAACTGACCAAATATTTTCCCGGCAGGTGGACCTTCGTCGGTGCAGTCCTGCTGCCGGGGTTTGCCTTCTCCGTTCTTCTTATGGCGCCCTTCCTGGACCGCGGGCCGGACATATCACTTCGGAAGCGCAAGGCTGCGGCAATAACAGGCTTTGGTCTGCTCACCGCAGTGCTTGTCCTTACGATCTTGTCCCTGTTATAAACTTCCGTTATAGAGCAATGAAAGCTTTTAATGGCGCCTGCTCCTCCAAAAGAGGAGTTTCGCTATTTCTAATTAGTGAATTTATGATTCGAGTATTGACACCGGGTTTGGTTTCTGTTATGGTAATGTACTTTTTCTAGAACGGAAGTTATACGCGTACTGCAAGCAACTTTTTGTGCAGCTTTTTTCCAAAAAGAGCGACGCACTTTATAGGTTCCACAAAACAATTTACGTTAGTTCATTATTCCAAGGAGGAAACTATGGCACTGAAAGACGATGCACCGAATCAGACACTGGATACGCTCGGCAGGGTATGCCCGTATCCGCTGCTGCTGACGAAAAAGGCTCTGGAAAAATTGGATGGCGGCCAGATGCTCAAGGTCCTGTGCGATGCTCCGGCCTCTGCAGAAGACAGCATCCCGCGCTATTGCGAGAAGAACGGATTCGGGTTTGAGTCCGTGAAGCTTGAGGACAAGGGCTACTGGGAACTGTTCATCAAAAAGGCATAAAAAACCAGTAAAAGAATAAACCTGTGTTGTGAAACAAAAGGGGGTATTTCGGAAGGGGGAAACATGGGTTCAATGCTAGGATTTGTCCTGTCCGGTCTGCTCGTCGGCGCTGCATTCGGCTTTGTTCTGCAGCGGGGACGGTACTGTGTCAATACGGCCTTCAGGGATGTAATGTTCATCAATGATTTCACGCTGCTCCGCGCCTATGTGCTCGGGGTGGTGATCACGATCATCGGGGCGAATTTGCTTGAAGACGCCGGGATGATCGAGGAGCTGCGTCGCCAGGCCTTTGTCCCCTGGGCGAACATCGTCGGCGGTTACATCTTCGGAATGGGC
>DMKB01000360.1:1346-3236 GCA_003454665.1 Nitrospiraceae bacterium
GGGAAGGACTTATTGCGGCACTCGTCGCGGTGTTCGGGTTCTTTTTCGGCATAGCAATGACGAAATCCGGATTATTGCAGCCGATAAACGATTTTTTCCACAGCGAAGCCCGCGTCGTCTGGCTTGATGACGAGATACCGACGCTGTATAATTGGCTCGGCATCAATAAGTGGATTATCATTGCCGTGATTACTGCCGGCGCCGTCCCGTTCCTGCTGAAGGGGCAGCCTTTCAAGAAAGGGAACAGGGGTTTCTACTGGTCGACGGCAGGGGCCCTCGTCGGCGTCGTGGCCATCGCTGCATGGTGGGCTTCCGATTATTTCGGCGGCGGAGCACGAGGGCTGTCATTCACTGGCCCGTTGCGGGAGTTCTTCTTTGCCGTGCTGCTAGGCGATTCAGCGGGCAATCCTGATCAGTCCGTCTCGATGCTCGGGATCACCTTCACCTGGAGTTCACTCTATGTTCTGGCGGTGCCGCTCGGGGCGTATCTCAGTGCAAAGCTGATGAAAGAGTTCAAGTTCAAAGTGCCGCCTGCTGACGAGCTTTTGCGCGTTCTGCTCGGCGGTCTCGTTATGGGGATCGGCGCCCAGATCGGCGGAGGGTGCAACATCGGTCACGGATTGACGGGCGTGTCCACGCTGGCGATTTCGAGCTGGGTGGCGACGATCTTTATCGTCCTTGGCAACTGGACCATGGTGTATTTCCTGCTCATCAGGCCGATGAGGGATGTGTAAGAATACGACAGAAAGCCGGGCAGAAGACCTCTGCCCGGCTTTTTTGTTTTAAAAAAGAGTTGACCGGTAGGAACGTATCAGCACTCTGCAGCCAGATGATGAAAGGAGGTGAGACAATGGCAGCTGAAATGTTGGGTATCATGATTACGAAGTACGAACACCCGAAGCATATCGTCGGTATCGTAAAGGCGGCGCGGGCAGCGGGTCGGCCGGTCACCATCTTTTTGACCGATGAGGGAGTTCGCTTTACGAAAGATCCGACGTTCCTGGAGCTGATTACACTGGACGGCGTAGAGATTTCCAGCTGTGACCATAGCCGCGAGCGGGTCGGCATCGAGGAGAAGGCTGACGGCATTTCGTACGGCACCCAGTACAATAATGCGGGGATGCTGCAGGACAGTGCCCGGGTGCTGGTGTTTTGACAAATTCACTCACAGGGAGTAGTACTATGGCGGATACGAAAAAAATAGCGGTGATTGTGAGAGACCGGCCGGCAGAGGCGCTCCGTGTGGCAGGCGGCCTCACCCTGGCGGACGACACGATCGAAGTCATTGTCCTCGACCATAAACTTGATAAGAATAATCCGGAGATTGCGGAGCCCCTCGAGCTTGTCACCGAACTCGAGCTGAGCATGTTTTCGAACAATCCCGAAAACGGCTACACCACCCTTACTCTGGAGGACATGGCGAAAAAACTTTTGGAGTATGACATTGTTGTTCCGTATTAACGCGTGGAGGCTGAACAGTGAAGATACTGCATATTTTGAAAAAAGAGCCGGATACGACGACACAGAACATTATCGACCTTCACCGGAAAGGCAATGAGGTCAAGACCGTCGAACTCTATACGGGCACCGTATCCGACGAAAAGCTTCTCGAAGATGTTTTTGCCCATGACAAGGTGTTCTGCTGGTAAGGGGTAATTTCCTGCGTGGTTCCGGGGGGCGGAATCGCGTGTGCATCAAGGCGTCATGCAGGACTGCGTGATCGGGGGACAATGCGGTCCTGGCCTATCGTAACTATGCTATTATTACATTAGCCGTACTCGAATCACCTGAGCAGGACAAACCCTGCTAAAGACGGGACAGGGCGGAACTAAAATCTTTCTGGTGGCCGATTCTGATTTTAGGCCATTTGACAGGATGTATAGCCTAAAG
>DMKB01000239.1 GCA_003454665.1 Nitrospiraceae bacterium
TGGTTCTAGGCTACTAGTGGCCGCTTCTGATTCTAGGCTATCCGTGGCCAAAAATGATTTTTCTTTGTCGATCACAGGCGATTTTCCCGCACATCAGCCCTGTTTCGGAGTTCGCCGAGGTACTGCCGGACCTGCTGATCTGCCTTCCGATCCAGCAACCGTGCGGCTATTTTTTTGTGCGCCCGTTGAAATCGCATCCCCTGAAATTCCCGGGGATGATCGTTGAAATACTTGCGTGCCTCCTCGCGGCTGACGCGCACAAAAAGGCCGACTTTTTTCTCCAGAAAGCGCTCAACAAGAACTCGTTCCTCAAGCATACGACTCAGCGCTTTGGCGTCCATGCCGAGGGCGTCGAGAACGGCATGATACTTCTGTTCAGAACCGAGTCGCTTCTTGAGCGCCGCAACCTCGGCGGCCGCCTCCTCTTCCGTTATCTTCACCAGCATAAGCCTGCGCGCCTCAAGGAGCACCAGTTTACTGTTGATAAGTCCCTCGAGGGTTTCCTTTTCGAGCTGCTTTCCACCCTTCGATACTGCGCCGAGGGCCTCGTTAAACGCGACTGCACGTCTGACATCTCGCAGCGTAATCACCTCATTGTTCACGGAGGCGACTATTCGATCAATAAGCTCTCCCGATACGGCGGAGGGAAGAACGACAGACAAAAGAAACACGGGCAGCATCGCACGCCAGACCCGAACAGGTTTCATCTCACCTCCGTTCCCCCGCCGGGGAGAATGCGCCGACCGGCGCCGCACGGAACGGCCAAAGGGCGTTCTCGTAGCGGATTTCCCTGAACCGATAAACACGACACTCTTTCTGCGATTCGTCATGACAGGCTTCTTCGATCCGGAACAAAATGGTTGCACGGGTGACAATCAAATTATTTCATAAAGCAGGTAAGATTGCAAGTTCTGCTGCCGGGAATACGAGAAAAAATCCTCCGGGGAAAGGGGTCCCCCGATAGCATCAAGGAGACCATGATGGAGACGTATAGTTTGCACCGTCCGGGGTGATCCGCTCAATATCCGTGCCGTCCATGTTCATGATATAGATGTTAAATCTTCCTTCCCGGCTTGAACTGAACACGATCTGTCTGCCGCTGGGCGACCACGAGGGATCTTCATCATCTCCCGGGCCGTCGGTCAGCAGCCGGAAATCAGATCCGTCAGGACGGATGGTCGCTATCCGAAAGCGCCCCTTGACCATCGACGTGAATACAATCCGGTCGCCCCGCGGCGACCAGTGGGGAGATGCATTATACACCCCTTCATGGGTAATTCTGCGCACGTCCGATCCGTCGGCGTTCATTATGTATAATTGTGGTGTGCCGGGCCGACCCGAGGTAAAAACGATTTCCCGTCCATTCGCCGACCAGGAAGGTGATACGTTATCATAGGTGCCGTAGGTAAGCCGTTCCAGCGACTTGCCGTCCCTCTTCATCACGTAGATCTCCGCCCCGCCATCTTTGCTCAGTGCCACTGCCAGGCGCTTCCCGTTGGGAGACCATGCAGGGGAAATATTCAGTCCTCTGAAACCGAGGATTTTCCATCGTCTGCCTGAGCCCAGCTTCAGGCCGTAGAGGTCCGGGTTTTTATCTCTGAACGATACATAGACCAGCATGGTGCCGTCGGGGCTCCAGGCCGGTGACATGCAGATGGAACGGTCGGCCGTGACTTTCAGCGGGTTAACGCCGTCGTAATCCATCACATAGACTTCCTTCTGGCCGGTCTTGTCGGAAATGTATGCGATCCGGGTCCGGGCAATCCCCTTTTCACCGGTATAACGGGAAACGATCTCATCGGCGAATTCGTGAACCATCCGGCGAAGCGTGCTCTCATTTCCGAAATATTCCTTGCTCGTAAGCCGGAGCCCGGTAATGGCGTCGTACACTCTCCCGGAAAGGACGAGCTCCCGTCTCTTGCGGGACAGCCGTGCCCAAACCACGCCGGTAAGGCCGAACGTGCCCGCCCGTTTGAGGATCTCAACGGGTGGCTCGCCCTTTTCCGAATAGGAAATGTCCAGCTTTTCCGGATCCACGACATCGAATATCTGCGAGCGGCGCAGATCGGCCCGGAGTATTTCGAGGGCCGTATCACGAAGCTTGGGTGAACGGGTATCGTCCCGGATATCGAGTATGGAGAGCGGGATTTTCTTCGCCGCGCCCCGAACGATCCCCAGGTAGTACTCAGCCGGGCTTGCCGTCGGCGCTAGCACGAACGCCGCTAGTGAAAGTATAATAAGTAAGTATCTCATAGTCGAATTATTTAAAAACCCCTATTTCAAAAAACAACGCTCCGATTGTATTGCACCCGGATTTACAATTTGCATTTTGCGCTCTCTTAACCCGGACGAGCCACGACTTTATCAGAGCAAACCAAAACCAGAACTTTCTTTGACAGGATGTATAGCCTAAAGGCCACAGGCAGGATAAGAACAGATACGGTTTTCAACATCCTGTTAATCCTGTCTAATAGCATCTTCGTTTTTGCAGTTCATTTTCTTTCCCTTCATGCGACCGATTATCACATCAGGCCTTGAGCACGTGTCACCGTCGTATATTACTCTTTACTCCCTCTCCATCAAATCAACGCTGAACACGCCGTACTCTTTATAGAACCCTTCAGGCAGGGGCGGAAAGGGGCTTGATGCCAGGATGGCCCGCATTGCCGCCTGGTCAAAATAAAAATTTCCGCTCGCCTCGGCGAAGTCTGCATCGCTGACCACGCCTGAGCGGTAGATCTTGAATACCACCCGTGCCTTCGTTTCTGTTGCTCCCGGCGGAGGATTCCAGTTGCGCACGATTTTGTCCCGCACGATCGCCAGATAGGGGGGGAATTTGAAGTCCTCGGGCGACGTGACAGCCACGGCCTCCCTGGGCTCAGCTGCCTCTTCCCGGGGCTCCGCCTCTTCTTCCTCCTTCGCCGGTTTTTTCTCCTTCCCCAATTCCGGCATGGACTCTTTCGCCGGAACGACCTTCTTCACCGGCTTCTTCTCCGGCGGGGATACCGGAGGAACCGGGGTGATCGTCTTCAGAAGCTCGGCTGACGGTTCCACGAGCGTCACGTCATAGAAGGAAGGCTCATACACGGCAAGATCTGTCCGCAGGTAAAGAAAAAGGCTGGCAAAAAGGATAAGTGCATGAAGAAAAAACGAAAAGAGGACCGCCAGGGTGAGTTCCTGGCTGGACTGACCGACCCTCTTGCCCGTAATCAGCCTCATTTGCCGGTCTTTTCCCTCGAAGACGGTTCAGTGACCATGCCGAGCCTGTCTATGCCCGCCCGCTTCACGATATCCATGACCTGGACAACGGCGCCGTAGGGAGTATTACGGTCTGCCCGGAGATAGACGTTGATCCGGGGTTTCTGCTTTTTCAGGTTCTCGAGCACTCCCTCCAGTTTTTTGATGTTTATCCGCTCTTTTTCTATAAACACTTCCTGCGCGCGGGTGACGGTCAGTACGACACGATCTTCCTGTTTGACGGTATTGGCTACCGACGTCGGCAGGTTCACATCGAGTCCCCTGCTCATCATGGGAGAAACGACCATGTAAAAAAACAGGACCGTCAGCACGAGGTCAAGGAGCGGAATGATATTGACTTCGCGGATGATATGGCTGCTGCGGCGGTCCGCGTTCATGAACGCCTCCGCAGGAGGCTGCGCTCCATAAAACTCAGAAACTCCATGGAAAAAGAATCCATCCTCGTCGCGATGTCGCGAATCTTGTCGGCAAAATAATTATACGCCACAACCGTCGGAATCGCAACGAACAGCCCGGCGATGGTCGTTATCAGTGCGGCGGCAAGCCCGGGCGCAAGGGCGCCGATATCTCCCGCCCCTTTGATGCCGATGCCGTAAAAGGCGTCCATAATACCCCAGATGGTGCCGAAGAGACCGAGCAGGGGCGCGACGGTTCCCGTCGTGCCGAGAAACGCGAGATACCGTTCAAGATACACAATCTCGTCCTGGGACGTTATCTTGAGCGCGCGTTCGATCTCCTGAGCGATAACGGGCCGGTCTTCCTCGGTCACCGTGGCCTCGGGAAGGGACTGAACGATAGACTCCGCCTTTTTGTATCCCTCGACAAAGAGCGATGCAAGGGGGCTGTAGGTCGTCGACTCGGAGTGCTTGAGCAATTCTCGAACATTCTTGGTCTTGCGAAACGCCGAGAGAAACGTGTGCGATTCCGCTTCCGCCCGCTTCAGGAATTGATATTTGAGCAGGATCATTGCCCAGGTAACGACGGAGAACCCCAAAAGAATGAAAACGATTCCCTTCCCGACCCAACCCGATTCAAAAAAAAGTCCCACAACGCCGGTACCCATTCCCGGAACAGCAGTCAGTAAAACCATCTGTTTCCTCCATGCATGGAAATTGTAAAGTATATAGTGCGGGATAAAAAACGCACTATTAAAAACAGTGTCCTAGATTTTAAAATGTACCATCCGGCATTCACCGAATGTCGATCACCTTCCCCATGTCGCTCACATCATATCCGCCCAGGGACGACACGTGCTCACGATACGTTTCGTCTCCCCGGATGATGCCGAGCAGGGCCTGAAGAAGGGGAGCGTCATAAAATTGCCGAGGAATCGCGAGATCGTACCGTTCCTTCGCCACGGGGATAAAGTCCAGTCCGAGGGCACGGGCCGCAGAGAGAACCGCAAGTCCGGTGTCGGCCGTCCCGGAGAGTACCGCGGCAGCCACGGCCATGTGGGTATACTCTTCGTGCTCATATCCCGTGACCGTCGCCGGATCTATCCCGCACTTCTTCAGATGCATGTCGGTGAGCAGCCGCGTTCCGGCCCCCTGCTGCCGGTTCACAAAAACAACGTCTTCTCGCGCAAGGTCGCCGAATCCCCTGATGTTTTTCGGGTTTCCCTGCGGCACGAGCAAACCCTGCTCCCGGTGTACAAGGTTCACGAGTACAATGGGAGTCCCGGGGAGAAGCTTTTTGATGTAGGCAATATTATACTCTCCGCTCTCCTCATCCAGAAGATGGGTGCCGGCGCAGTGCGCCTCTCCACGCTTCAGCGCCAGGAGGCCTCCCATGCTGCCGACATGAGCCGAAGAAAGGGACAGCTCCGGATGCCTTTTTTTCAGAGCGTTTGCAAGAATATCCAGGGCATTGTCGTGAGATCCGATACAGACGATGGTCTGTTCGATCTCCTGCCGTGTTCGCAGGAGTTCTACGCTCACCTGTTGCTCTGCGCCGACGCCCTCGCTCCCGGCGGGAATGCGCAGGATGCCGTCGGCACGCACGAGGGACATCAGGGACCCGGCACCCCGCGACACGGGGGTTGCAATCAGCCTGCCCGATACGTTCCCGACCTTGACGCGCAGGAACTCTTCCTGTCCGAGGCTTGACGCGACATGCCTGCTGAGCTTTGCCGTGACCCGGTCCCGTGCTGCCGTGGTACGGCCCTGGAGCCCGTTGATCAGGGGCTGGACAAAGAGGGAAAAGGTCAGGGCAGCCGAGACCGGATACCCGGGGATCCCGATCACCGGTTTCCCCTGCGCCGTCCCGAGCACGACCGGTTTGCCGGGTTTGATGTTCACGCCGTGTACGATCACCGCGCCGATTTCAGCAATCACGCCGGCGGTATAATCCTCTCTCCCCGCAGACGATCCTGCGTTCACGATCACGATGTCGGACTCGGAAAGCGCCTGGAGGATGGCACTTCGGAGAAGGGCGGTATCATCCTGCACAATCTGTTTCCTGAGCGGTTCCGCTCCGCATTCTGCGGCCATGGCAGAAAGCATCGTCGAATTGAAGTCAATGATCATCCCCGTCTCAGGCGTGCTGCCCGGCTCAGCGAGTTCCGAACCCGTCGGCAGTATGGCAACACGGGGCCGGCGGCGCACCATGACCGTCGTATGACCGCTGGCGAGCATCGCCGCCATGTCTACGGGGCGCACGACGTGATTTTCCGGAAGAATGACTTCCGTGGCGACGATGTCCTCACCGACGGTACGGACGTGCTGCCACGGCGTGGCGGGTTTTAAAATTTCGATCTCACCCTCAGAGAGCACTTCCACGTCTTCTATCATGATAACGGCGTTCATCCCCTCGGGAACCGGGTCGCCGGTATCGACAAAGACCGTCTCGTCAGGGATGCGAAGCTGCTTGGGCCTCGTTTCCGATGCGCCGAAGGTATCGGCAAACCGCACCGCCACCCCATCCATGGCGGCAGCGTGATAGAAGGGGGAAGAGAGCTTCGCCGACACCGCCTCTGCCGTGACACGGCCGAGGGAATCGCCGACCGGTATCCGCTCACCGGGAAGGGGGACGCCGATGCCTTCGCTCGTCAGCGCGTCGGCATAACGCCTCACCGCATCATCCAGCGGTTCGCTGTTCAGGTATTTTTTTCGTTTCACCTTGACCGTCATAATTAAGCGACACGAAGTCCTTTCGATTACCGAAAGAGCCTCACCTCCACCTCTTCCTCTGCCTCGATCCCGATCTCGTTGACCGGTATGACGACCGTTCCATCGGCCTTTACGAGCGTACTGATGAGGCCCGAAGCGCCGAAAACCGGCCGTGCCCACAACTCTTCTTCACGTTCTTCGAGCACCACGCGAACATGGTCCTCCCGGCCGGGAGTGGACGAGACGCTGCGCGCCAGTTTCGCCTTCACCACGGAATACGATGCCCGTCCCCTCAACACGGGCTTCGGCGACTCGCCCCTGAGGCGGTTCAGCAGCGGCCGCACAAACAGGTCAAAGCATACCGTAACAGCGGCCGGGTGACCCGGCAGGCCGAACACCGGTACCGGCGCCCCTCCCTGCACGGCCTTCACCAAGCCGGCGATCAGGGGTTTTCCGGGCTTGACCGAGACCCCGTGGACCAGAACGCCCGGTGGTCCCAAGTCGTCTATCACCTTCGCGGTGAGGTCGGCAGTTCCTACGGAACTGCCGCCTGTCAACAGAAGAAGACGGCAGTCCCGGGCCGATTCTTCTACGATCGTTCTCAGGCGCGCATACTCGTCGGGGATGATCCCCTTCTTGACCGGCACGCCGCCTGCCTGCGTGATAAGGCCTTCCAGATTGTAGGAATTGACATCCCGCACCTGGCCCTTCGTTGGCCTTCTGTCGGCCGGGATGATTTCATTTCCCGTGGATATGATTGCGACTCTCGGTTGTTCGAATACCGTGACCGTCGTGATGCCCACACCGGCGAGCATTGCCATGTCCTGGGGCCTCAATACGCGCCCGCTGCTGATGAGGACCTCGCCCTCCCGGACGTCGTCGCCGATCTGGATGACATTCTCGAGGGGTGCCGCAGGCTTCACGACCTCGATATGGTTTTCGTCGACGGGCTGGGTATGCTCGAACATGACCACGGCATCCGCGCCGCCGGGGAGCGCGCCGCCGGTGGCGATCGCCATGGTTTCTCCCTTTGCGAGGTCCCGCTCAGGGAGGCTCCCCATGGGGATGTCGGCCACGATGGGGAGATACGCCGCATGGGCTTCACTGGCGCCGAAGGTGTCCCCACTGCTGACTGCATAGCCGTCTACGGTAGAACGATTGAAGTCAGGGAGATCGACGGGCGAGCGCACGTCTTCCACCGCAACCCGGCCCAGCGCATGACTGATGTGTACTGTTTCCCTCTCGAGGTCCGGAAGGACGAAGTGCTCATACACACTCGTGAGCGCGTCTTCCCGTGATACGACGCCGGAGCGGCCCAGCATGTCCCTGATGGTCATGATTATTCACCTGATGCCTGGTAAAAAATTCCAAATGTCAAAGCTCAAATTACAAATAAATTTCAAAGTTCAAAATGACAAAAAAGAAGGATGCCAGATGCCGGATTGCCGACCACGATCTTCTGTGGTCTTATGTCTGTAGTCTGCTGTCTCATGTCTGTATTCTGACTCCTGTCTCCTGACTACTG
>DMKB01000002.1 GCA_003454665.1 Nitrospiraceae bacterium
ATATTATTGAAGAAGGCAACCTCGGACTTATCCGGGCCGTCGAGAAATTTCAGTATCAAAAGGGCTTTAAATTCAGTACGTATGCTTCATGGTGGATCAAGCAGGCTATCGAGCGTGCCATCGTGAACCAGACGCGGACCATACGTCTGCCTGTCCATATCGCGGAAATCGTAAACTCCTACATGCGAGCGGTTCGGCAGCTGACCCAATCGCTCGGCCGTGAACCTTCGATTGACGAAATTGCACGAAAAATGAAGGTAACAGTTGACAAGGCGCGCAGCATCTCTCAGATCGTCCGCGAGACCTACTCTCTTGACATGCTTATCGGGGATCAGGAAGAGGACACGCTCAAGGACATCATCCAGGACAATAACGCTCTCTCTCCGGCAAGTTTCTCCGACGACATTCGCAGAAGAGAGTATATCGATGAGTGGCTTACCCAGCTTTCGGTGAGTGAGCGCAAAGTCATCGAGCTGCGGTTCGGGCTGAACGACGGCGAGCCGAAAACACTCGACAGCATCGGAAAAGAATTCGGCATCACGCGGGAACGTGTTCGCCAGATCGAAACCCAGGCCCTCAACAAGCTTCGTGCAATCACGAAGCGGAAAAAGATAGATCTTGAGGGAATGCTGTAATATCATAAGCAAACGTCAAATCTCGCATGGCAGACGATACCTAAAGGGCAAATTCCTATGATGCTTGCTCCAATAAATATAATTAGATCGATATTGCCTAGAGTGTCGAAATTTTTCAAACCACAGAGTCTCTCACTAAAGCAGGTTAACTATAGAGGCAAAACGTTTGTCGTAAATGCAAAAGAAGAAGTTGGAAAACGACTTATCGTTAAAAAAGAATTTGAGAGCCATGAAATCAGTTGCCTTGAAAAGCTGATACGTGAAAATGATGTCTGCCTTGACATCGGCGGCAATATAGGCATTTATAGTGTCTTTATGGCCAGTAAGGCTCATCTGGGAAGAGTTATATCCTTTGAGCCCGTGCCGATAAACAGAGGCATTTTAGCTCTCAATATAGTTCTTAATGGTATCAATAATGTTGAAGTAAAAGACTATGCCATTAATGATTATTCTGGAACCACTCAATTTACGGTTTGTGAGGATGCTGCATATTCATCAATTATTGCCACGAATCGAAAGAAAGAAGCTTGTTTGCTTGATGTGCCTTCGAGAACCTTAGATGACCTTTTTGCAGTTGAAGGTAAGAAGATTGACATTATCAAAATTGATGTTGAGGGTGCGGAGCTCCACGTGCTTAAGGGTGGTGAGCGACTTTTATCAAATCCACAATTGCGACCGCGGGCGTTACTCATTGAACTAAACCATAAAAACCAGGCGGTGTATGGTTACGCGCCGCCTGATGTAATAAGTTTCATGAAAGTGGTGGGATATGATGTTTACTCAATTGTTGGCAGCGAAGTTGCCGCCGGATGGCCTGTCGATGGCTGTACAGAGGATGCTTTATTCTTATCTTGTGATGATACTGAAAACGACCGCAATTGATTTTTCAATTGATCTTTTATGAATTAGTTCCGGTATATGAAGTTCGTCCTATTCAATATTCTTTCGTTTTGCCATTCTGACAATCGATTATTTGATGTTATTCGGGGTTTGTCGTTTCGAAATTGGAATTTAATTTGACATTGCCCCTGTAGCTCAGGTGGATAGAGCAGCGGTTTCCTAAACCGTTTGCCGGGTGTTCGAGTCACCCCAGGGGCACCAGAAAACGACAGGGAAAGCTGGTCATGTGACCGGCTTTTTTGTTTTGAAATTGTTGATGAGTCGAGGGTAGACGTGTTTTGCGCAGTAGTGCATGCCGGCTGTGCCGTGATCGTCCCGTTGTCGGCCTCGCTCAGGAGGTAACTATTCACTTGACCACAGGATAAGTACTTGATAAAGTATAGATATGTTCGTTGTCGTCCCGGTATACGGTCTGGAGGTAGTATGAGGATAAAAGGCTTTCTTGGCATTTTCGTGTTTACGGTTCTCGTTCCGCTCACTTCGTGCGTCCCTCACTCCCCGTCAGTGGAAGGTACGTTGTCAGATGACGAAAAAAAAGGCGGGATGACGGTCAGCAATATCACGCTCAATGACGCGGGAGATAAGGTCGCCGTAAAACCTGGATCAATCGTGCGAGGGACACTGGATTACCAGGTCTGGAATGAGGCAGCATGTCCGTCGTGCATTGCCCAGATTGTCGTCGGCGTTGGTGACACGGTGCAGGACTGCATTTATTTCGGATTCCCGGGAGCGTATCCCGGTGCCTCGGGGAAGGGGGTAGTTCGGTTTACTGCTCCTGTTTTCGAGGGTACCTATGATGTTCGCTATAAAAGAATAAAGGCATATACCTGTGAACATGCGAAGAGCCTGTATGGCTCGTCACCGCCATCGTCGGCCAATACGATCGCAACGGTTGTCGTTGGTTCCAGCCTGCCGGTGAAGGTGGAGAAGGTGGAGAAGGTGGAACCACAGATTAGCGACGCAGAGTTCGAGGCAACGCCACAGGAAACCATGACTGCGAAAGTGTACTTCAGCAGCAGAAAGCGCGCCCGCGGAAAGCGATGCACTGCTGTTTTCCCCAGACAGAGGAAGGCCCCGAAATCTCTGGCGGTAGCGACGGCTGCGATGAATCAGCTATTTCGGGGAACAACCGAGAAAGAGCGATCACAAGGCTATTCTTCGCCGTTCTCTGAAAAGAGTGCCGATCTGCTGCGGCGTATAACGATAAAAAACAAGACCGCCTATGTTGACCTGAACGATTTTCGTACTATCCTGTCTGACGTGAATACGCCGTGCAGCAGAAAACAGTTTCTCGCTCAAATGACGAGAACCGTGATACGGTTTCAGACGGTTAAAATGGTAATTTTCGCTATCGAGGGTGATCCTGAGGCGTTTTACACGTTCATGAAGATACCCTGTGATGAAAAGTGTGATCCCGCGCCCTTTGAAGAGCAATAGCAGTACTGTTGTTGCGCGTACCGGGTGATGTGCCTGATGGTCAATAGGGACGCGCTAAAGGGGCTATTCCTGCGGGCCCTCTCCTGTGCCTGAATCGCTTCAGCGCTTTTTCCCTTTCGCGAGAAGGTTTAGGGGAATCACACGGTCGAGCAGTTACGGTCTCGTAAACAGTAATCATCACTCCCTCATGAGCACATACCTGCCTGTGTCAATGCAATAAGTTTATGCTATAATTGAACTACTTTGCTCTGTTGGGAGAAGTTGCATACCTGTGAAAAAACGGATTCTGGTAATCTCTCCTCTGGCCACCGACCAGATGTACCTGGGTATTATCTTCAAGCGGATCGGTTACCGGCCGGTCCTGGCGAAGAATGCCATAGAAGGCGTGCTCCTTTCCCAGAAGGAATCATACTCACTCATCATTCTGGATGGAGACCTGATGGACAACGAATTGTTCGCCGCCATCACGCTCCTGAAGGCCAATCCTTTTTTCAGCGATCCGCCGCTGATCATTTTTGTTACGACTGACAGCTTGAGAAAAAAAGAACTCCTCATATCCCAGGGGTGCACTGCGGTTGTGACAAAGCCTCATGATCTCTCTTTTGTGTACAGCGGAGACGGCCGCTTGACCGGACACCCGAGAAGCGGTCCCCGTGCGTCCATCTGGATGCGCGTTGAGATAGAGGAGGGGACGCTGGAAAAATATCTGGTATGCGCAAACCTCTCGGAGAGTGGGATGTATTTGCGTACCCGCTATCCCCTTCCCGAAAAGTCCATTCTTCAACCGAAGTTCACGCTTCCCTACGGCACCGATGAATTAACCGTTCGGGCCGAGGTTGTCCGCTGTGTGCTGAAAGGAGTCGCCGGTCAGGCCGGCCCGGGTATGGGTGTTCGTTTCGTGAATATCTCTGAAAAGGCGAGGCAGCAGATACGGAACTTCATTCAATGGGAGAAGATCGGCGACCTGGATTGGGAACCCGGCAAAGGAGCGTTAGAGTCACGGCCGACGGAAGATGAGTGATTTCTGCATGCTGGATAGCAGCGATGACCGGGAAGCGGTTTCTCATGGAAAACTCCCTCACCGGTATGGTCCCAACTGCATTGTGCCGCTGCCGCTCACAACACGATGATCCATTGAGATGGCTCGCTCGGCTTGTTACGCTCCTGAGCGACTAAAATACTCATCACTATACTTTTTGACCACTCCCGACAGAAGGATCAAACTGATCAGGTTCGGAACTGCCATGAACATATTCGCAATATCCGCGAAGTTCCACACAAGTTTCAGCGGTACCGAGGCCCCGACCACGACAAGCACGGTATAGAACACCCGATAGGGAAGAACAGCGCGTTCACCGAAGATATATTCAGCGCTTCTGTCTCCGTAGTATGACCACGTAATCATCGTGGAATAGGCGAAAAAAACGAGGCTGAATCCGACGACCCATGCTCCGATGTTACCCAACGCGTGCTGAAAGGCATGTGCCGATAACGCGGCCCCTTGCAGACTTTCCGGCCGGCCGTTTCCCCAGGCGCCTGAAACGATGATGACGAGAGCAGTCATCGTACAAATCACCAGGGTATCAATAAACGGACCGATCATCGAAACAAGGCCCTGCTGTGCGGGTCCTGCGGTTCGTGCCGCTGCATGGGCCATCGGTGCGGACCCGAGGCCCGACTCATTCGAAAAGACACCGCGCGCAACGCCATATTGGAGCGCTGAGCCGATAGCGCCTCCGCCGAATGCCCAGGGGTTCAATGCATGGTTGACTATGGTATACAATGCCGAGGGAATTTTGTCGATATGCATGGTTAATATGATGAGGGCCGCCGTACAATACGTTATTGCCATGAAGGGTACGATGCGAGCAGCAACCTTCCCGATTCGTTTGATACCTCCGATGATCACCAGGCCCACCATGATCGCCATGAATATGCCGAGAATCAACTTAATTTCGGCCGCCCGGGGAAAGATATAGGTGAGGCCGTCAACGACGGAATTTGCCTGTACCATGTTGCCGATACCGAAGGAGGCGATCAGGGTGAACAGGGCAAAGGCCCATCCCATCTTCGGCATGGCGAGTCCGGTTTTGAGCGTATACATGGGGCCGCCGGATACCTCGCCGTTTGGGTGCACCCAGCGGTATTTAACGGCCAGCGAACAGGACGTATACTTTGTGGCCATACCGACGAGGGCGGTCACCCACATCCAGAAGACGGCCCCCGGACCTCCGAAGGCTATTGCCGTTGCGACTCCCGCAATGTTTCCCGTTCCTATTGTCGCGGAAAGAGCCGCTGCTAACGCCTGAAAGGGTGTTACTTCGCCGGCATTTCCTGATCCCTGATTGTTCCCTGCAATAAGCCGGAAGGAGTGCTTGAGACCACGCATCTGGATGAACCGGAGACGGAAGGTAAGGTACGCCCCGGTGCCGACGAGGAGGAGTATGGATGGGATGCCCCATACCTGCCCGGCGATCGCGCCGGTAGCGTCAGTAATACGGGAAAGTACATTTTCCATACACGAGAACCCCTGCTTTTTGGGAAGTATGTTTTATACGATCAGGCCCAAGACGTTGGGCGAGGCTAATTATTCTTTTTGTCGAAGAGGTCCCGCAATACCACCCGCTTCATAAGGCCATCGGAGGCATCATGTTGAATACTGCTCAATTGCTCTTCAAAGGGCCCGATCGTCCAGCATTCTCCGGCGTCGAGCGTTGCTACGGGGCTTCCCTCTTCGTTGAGCGGGCAGAT
This sequence comes from Nitrospiraceae bacterium, assembly GCA_003454665.1. Lineage (GTDB taxonomy): Bacteria > Nitrospirota > UBA9217 > UBA9217 > UBA9217 > UBA9217. The sequence continues at coordinate 5,724 of DMKB01000002.1, forward strand.
ATCACGCATTTCCACAACCCGACCATCTTCGATTTCCTGTATCCAGCGAAGGGGAAGGCCCTGTGACCGGCACACGTAGGGGCGGTGCTCGTAGATTCGGCAGGTACCCGCGGCATCAAGAAAGGCGCAGGCGCCCTCCTGATGCTGGGTGCCACTCTTCAGCAATTCAGGATAATGTTTCCGTATGTTGTTCGCCTCGATTTCGAATACCGTTATGCTGTCGAGACAGCAGGATATGCAGCCGATCCGGCAGGTGAGCCGGTCAGCATGGGTCCGGGAAAGTCTGTTCACGAGACCGTCGACTTCCCGGTAGAGTTTTGTAACGGCATTCAGGGCCGTGCGCCCCTGTTTTTCCGGCTTCCGTACCATATACGATACAACCTATCAATTAATATCCACTTTGTCAATGAGCGATAACGCTGGACGGAGATTCTGCGGCACATCCCCCAGCGCAGAGCGTATTTCTGAAAGGCCCAGAGCGACCGATCAATGCCGGCAGGCGACTCATGATGAATAAACGAATGCAGGGTTTGCCGTTAAAATGACGTGAAACGCGCTCTACCCTGTGCTATCATTTCTTTAGGGAGAAGTTTGGTAAGGCGAGGTCCGGTAAACTGCCGTATGAGGGGAGGTTGCAATGAATTGTAGGGAATTCAAGAAATGTCCTGAAGAGACGCATAGGAATTGTCCGGCCTATCCCGACAGGGGGTTGGAATGCTGGAAGGTCACGGGTACCAGGTGCGAACGGGGCATCATGGAAAAATCGAGCGTCTTCCTCAAGATAGAGCACTGCAGCAAATGCGATTTTTATGTGCAGTACGCCCATAAATTCTAGACTGAACAATGCGATTGGCGGTAAACGTGAAGCGGGACGCCATGCCCCGCTTTTTTTTACGATTGCCATTATCAGCGTGAGGAAATTTCAACTCACCGGCTTCCCTTTGTCAAAAGGCTACTGTGAGGGGATGGATGTCATCTGCTCCCAGGTGAACAAATTCTCGACGGCTGCGGCTGCATCGGAGAGTTTGTACGCCCAGAGGGTGTTGATGCCGACGCCTCCACTCTGCCCGCCGAAGAGGTACATTCTGTCGTCGGTGCCGTCGTTCATCACAACGGCGGTAGGGGCTCTTCTGCCCAGAGGACTGGAGGCAGGCTTCGTTCTTTGAGCCCAGTCAAGTTCTGTGAGGGTCACTGAAGCTCCGGCTGACTCGGCTGTCAGCCTTGCCTCGGCAACCTTGATCGTCCCGGCATCCACGGAGAGGATGGTGTACTGACCGTCATTCGATGCAGAGCCGGAGACGACGATATCGTCGCCTTCCTGAAAGCCTGCTGCTACAAATCCGTTGGCTGAATCAGTGATCAAATCCGTAACGGTATCTCCAACATCAAAGGCAATTGTGCTGCCTGCGTAGCCTGTTCGGATCGTTACTGCCGCTCCCGCTGCCTCGTCTGTCAGGCTTCCCGTGGCAACATCAATGGTGCCCGCTGTTATGGCAAGGATTGTATAGGCCCCGTCATTGCTCGCGGAGCCTGAAACAACGATATCATCTCCTGATAAAAATCCTGCTGCCACGAATCCGTTGGCTGTATCGGTGATCTGATCGTTTCCACCGCCACCATCGACGAAAGCGATCATCTCGTTCCCGTAGCTTGTCCTGGTGGATTCCCATGCCCATACCGTATCAACTATGACGTCATTTCCCCCGAAGAAGTACAGTTTCGTGCCGTATTTTACTGCGGCATGATAGGCACTCGACGGGGCGGCAGTGGATAATGCCGGTACTTCCTCGGTCCACGTAGTTGGAGGAAGAGGAATCGTCCAGAGATCGTCCAGCTTGTCCACCGTTGATCCATCGCTGAACTCTCCTCCGAAGATGTACATCGTCGTGCCGGCCATAGATACGGAATGGAATGCTCGTGCAGAAGGGCCGGTAACCAGCGGTGTTTCACAGCTGTGTGTTGTAAGATGGCATCTCAGAAATTCATCCAGATAGGTGGAACTGTCGCTTTTTCCGCCGAAGCTATAGATGTACGTGCCGTCGGTGGCTGCAGAATGGCCGAATC
>DMKB01000194.1:0-170 GCA_003454665.1 Nitrospiraceae bacterium
ATTAACAGCACGCTTATCCGTGCCCGTTGTTCCTCAGGATACTCGACACTTTTTTTACCTTACCATAAAAAATATCAGCGCGCAATACATTCCCGGTGCGGGTCCACAGTGATTATTTATTTGCTTATGGAGTCAGGCAATCACGATCGGAGAAATAAGAAATTGATTTC
>DMKB01000194.1:232-3625 GCA_003454665.1 Nitrospiraceae bacterium
AAAGAAAGCAGGCCCGCGTAACAGGCCTGCTCCCGTTGGTCGGCTTAGAGCTTTACGACATTCGCTGCCTTTGCGCCCCGTGGGTGGTCAACAACATCGAAGCTCACCGGTTCGCCTTCAGCCAGGGACTTAAAACCATCGCCCTGAATGTCGGAAAAGTGAACAAATATATCTCCGCCATCTTCCTGGGAAATGAATCCAAAACCTTTGGAATCATTGAACCACTTCACGGTTCCGTGTGTCATTCAGCAGTACCTCCTTCTCGTGAATTTGAAGATTACGGAAATGTGACATAAAAAAACCACAAAGATTCGAGTCTTTGTGGCCGGTGACAAAAACTTCCGAACTTCGGTAAATATCTTCCCATAAACCTTTCCTCAAGTCAAGGGCATTTTCCGATGATTTATTTAGCGGTCTGCGGGGACGCCCGATAAAAGCCCCGCGAGCCAATCAGAAAATTCAGCCATCACCATGCAGAGCGGGAAAAGGGTTCAGTCCTGAGGATCATGGTATACATCGCGGCTCCGGCCCATCGAGACTGCCGAAGTGAAGGAGGCTGTGGGCGGGACACCCGCCGTGGCATTGGTCATGGATCGCGCAGGAAATCCGGGGGCAGCGGTTTCCGGAAAAAGAACGGAAAAAGGCCAGCCCTTCATGGTTCCAGATGCTTTCGAAGGGATCAGTCAGAATATTGCCGAAACGGAACTCCGGCCTGCCGAAGAACAGGTTGCAGGGGTAGACCGAACCGTCGGGCATGACGCCCAGCTTGGTCGTGCCTGCCGGACAGCGCACCTGCGCAAGCTCAGGAGCGCTGTCTGTATCCGGAAGAAAGCCTGAGCAGTACACCGAACCGATACCTGCAGCATGGAGTCCGCCATTGAGGCCCGACAGGAATCTGTCAAAGGGGACCGTATCGTTCAGCCCCCCGGGATCCAGGGCGTCGCGGTAGAGGAGATAGTACTGCCCCGGCCCTGCAGTGATGATTTCTTCGATGAGCGCCTGCTCCATCCCGCGGTGGTGCACGGACTTCACGACCGGCCGGTGTCGTGCGATGAAGGGCTTCAGGCGATCGAGCGTTTCCCCGTCGTTCACCGACACTCCGACGCGCAGCCGGTCCGTGCCTGATGCGATGATCTCCGCGAGCAGCTCCGGATCAGACCCGTTCGAGCTGACGTTCACCTGCAGACCCTGTTGCTGCGCCGCAAAGAGCATCCCGACGATTTCTTTGTGGAGCGTTGGTTCACCGCCGATCACGTCGAGGGTCGTGATGCCGGCCCTGTCCATCACGTCGAGCATTGTCCGAAAATCACCGGGCCCCATGTCGTCAACAGGGGGCAGGGTGTTGTTGAAACAGAAGGAGCAGGATCGGTTGCACCGCGTGGTGGGGTAAAACTGCAGGTAGTCCGGGGCTGTTCGCATGAAACTATCCTCGCCCGATAGAGTAGGCATTGCCTCTCTTCCTGATAAACCCTTCTTTCGCCATCTGAAGGAGATTGCTCTCCACCCGCTCACGCTCTGCGCCGGTCATACGTACGATCTGCAAGGCCGACAATCCCGTTGCCACCACCAGTGATTTCAAAATGAGCCCGCGCACCTGCCGGTTCGAGCCTTCGAACCTGCTCTGTCGCGTGTAGTGTGCGCTCCTCCGGTTCGGGTTCCCCGCTTCGCGCTTGAGCATGGCGCCGTAATCCATGAGGGCATTATACCACTTCCCCGGTTCAGCCTTGTCCAATGTTTTCTCGACGAGCGGAATGATCTCCTCGTCCCTGACGCCTTCCCGGTCCTGGAAAAACTCGTGAATAAACACGCGCCGGATGTTCGTGTCGAGGACCATGACCGGCTTGTTGAAGGCGAAAGCCGCCACAGCGCCTGCGGTGTAACGTCCGATGCCCGGAAGTCTCATGAGGTCATCCGGCTCGGCAGGAAGCCTGCCGCGATGCTCCTTCACCACCTGCTGTGCCAATGCCCTGAGGGAAAGGGCCCGGCGATTGTAGCCCATACCCTGCCACAGGGAGAGCAGTTTCCGAAGCGGCGCTTTCGCCAGGGCGGTGAAATTCGGGAAGGTCCTGATGAATTGCGAATATTTCTCGATCACCCGGTCTACCTGGGTTTGCTGGAGCATGATCTCCGACACCAGGATGCGGTAGGGAATTCTTGTCCGCCGCCACGGCAGGTCACGCCCGTGCGTGCGGTAGTGGTCATACACCTTTTTCCGGAAGGATCGTATTCTCGAAGGAGTCAGTCGGTTCATAATTTAATCCGGACAAAGCGGAACCGAAAGAACGAAAGCAAAAAGCATCTCGCGCAAAGCCGCAAAGGCCGCAAAGAAAATCTTTTCCTTCTGGTCTTAAAACCTAATGATAGCGCCTCTCTTTGCGAGAAAATTTCTTGCTCTTTTGAGAAAAATTTGACTCGTTAGTAAAACAAAAAAGCCGGCAGGGTTCATCACCTGTCGGCTCTATGCGTTACTCTCATCAGAGGAGATCTTCTCGTAGGCAAGCATGATCATGAGAAGGGCCAGGAACTGCCTTGCAGTCTGGCATTCTCTGATGAATCAACGCCTAACAGCGCTACGCAACAGGCGCAACAGCGTCCGCCTCGCCCTGCTCAACGTCCCCTTCATGCTCCGTCCCCGCAGCTTCTGCAGCTACTTCACCTTCGATCGGCGGGCCTTGGTCCTCGGAAGACTGTGCCGCTTTATTCTCCAGTTTGCGCTGTTTCTTTTCTTCCTGCTTTTTCTTCTTTGCGATCTCTTTCTGACGTTTTTGGAAATTAAAATTCGGTCTCCCCACGGCATAACTCCTTCAAGAACAAAGTTTTATGTACCAGCAACTTTTCTCCGGTGAAAGACCCTGCTGTTTTCCGGAGCGCCGCTGATCAGAGCACCATTATACAGGGATATCAGCTCAATGTAAACAGATATAGTCACTTTGAGCGATAAATGACCCCCATAGAGTCAGGACCCTGATTCAGCAGGTGGTGTCGTATACGACGTACAAATGATTACAGTCCCGTGAACAGAAAGCGCATTTGAGAACCAGCGTCCTTCACGTTCTCTCCCCTCACGTTCCTGCGAAAAGAAACATTCCCAGATATGCCCCTGGCGATTCCGCGCAGGCGTACATCGACGCGCAACAAGTGCTACGCACGGGTGCAACAATGTCCCCTTCGCGTCCCTGGGTTGTACGAGGTTGGAGACTGAAACAAGGAAAAAACGCTAACAGGCCGCTGAGTGAATCCGTATTCAGCGGCCTGTTTATGAAGCGGGATATGCCCTTTCCATGAGTGACTCGAGGAAGTTCTTAGGGTACAAAGGCCAGTCCGAACGGATTCAGACCGACTGTTGCTTCTCCGGAAAAAACCGGAAGACCGTCGAGTTTCGAGACCGTATAG
>DMKB01000338.1 GCA_003454665.1 Nitrospiraceae bacterium
TTGGCCGCAGATTTTCGCAGATCAACGCGGATTATAAAGCCGTGAGTATGGTTTATTTACAATCATGATGCTACGTGTCATGATTCGTTACCTTTTTTATCCACGGCGTCGATGCTGTATTTATAAATTTTCATCCCGCTGTTTCCTTCATCTGCGTTTATCCGCGTCCATCTGCGGCCCCCTTCGCTTTCAGCCTTTCACCGCACCGGCAGTCAGTCCTTCGATGATCCTCTTCTGGAATGCGAACACCAGTATGACGAGCGGTATGGTCACGACCACCGAGGCAGCCGCGATGTCCCCCCAGGGAATCTCGTGGAGGCCCGGGAACAGGGCGATGGCCACGGGTATGGTCCGTGCCGAAGCGGTGGACGTGAAGGTGAGGGCAAAGAGAAATTCATTCCAGGAAAAGATAAACACGAGGATAGCCGTGGTAAAGAGTCCCGGTGCAGCCAGGGGGAGCATGATCTTGTAAAAGGCCTGGAAAGGGCTGCACCCGTCAACGCGCGCCGCAAGGTATATTTCGTCAGGCACTTCCCTGAAGAAGCTGGTCAGAATCCAGATCGAAAGGGGGAGGGAGAAGGTCGTATAGGTGATGATGAGGGCCCACCAGGTGTCCCGGAGGCCCAGGGCGCGGATGATGAGGTACAGCGGACTCACTGTGGCGATGGGGGGAAACATGGAAACAGACAGGATAAAGAGGAGAATGATTGCCTTATAGCGGACGCGCAGCTTTGCCAGCCCGAATGCCGCCAGAGACCCGATGACGATGGACAGCAGCGTTGTCAAAGAGGCCACGGCCATGCTGTTCCCCATGATCCGCAGGAAGGGGTGGCCCGTGAATATGGATATATAGTGCCCGATTGTCGGGCGATCAGGCAGGAGCGGGGGCAGCTTCGTGAGTTCCACTGTCGGTTTTATGCTCGTTATGAACTGCCACAGCAAAGGACCGAGGCAATACGCTGTCATCACCAGCAGCAAAAGGGAAAATAGTATGCGTTTTTTTAGCATAGTAGTATGCAATCGTTCCTTTGAAATGCCAAATGACAAAATCCAAATGTCAAATAAATTTCAAATAGTCAAATTCCAAGTTATTGATATTTGCCCTTTTGGTAATCCTTTGAACTTTAAACTTTTTCAGTTCTTTCGCTCCTTCAGGGGAAAACATGGTTCATTCGTAATAAAGTTGAAAAACAACCTCAAATGACTGAAATGCCTGTCTCGCGCAACCAACAGTAGGCGCTTCTAAGCGAGTCGCCAAGCACGCAAAGAAAAACAACGACAGAGGCTCGGGAAAGGCCGTAGGATTTTGATGAGCAATTAATAGACCAAAGCCTTGTTTATCTTTGTGCTTTACGGCCAAATTGTTCCTGTACGCTTTATCCTTTCTTTGCGTCTTTGCGTCTCTGCGCGAAAACGAAGAAAGACGTAGATTCCAAATGTCAAATAAATTTCAAAAAGTCAAACCCCAAATATTTGATGCTTGCCGTTTTGGCATTCTTTTGAACTTTGAACTTTGACATTTGAACGTTATTTATTTCGTTCCTTTACTCAGAAGTTTTATATACACCACGCTTATCATTCCGACGCAGAGGAACACGACGACCGACAGGGTCGACCCGTAGCCGAACTGGAGCGTCTGAAACAGCACCTTGTACGCGTAGATCGACAGCGTTTCCGTGGTGTTCGCCGGGCCGCCGCCGGTCAGCACATACACCGAGTCGAAGACCCGGAAGGCGTCGAGGGTCCTGAAGATCAGGACAACGAGGATGACGGGCTTCAGCAGGGGCAGGGTGACCTTCCGGAAGACATCCCAGCTTCCTGCCCCGTCGATCCGTGCTGCCTGGGAAAGCTCCCGGGGGATGACCTGGAGCCCTGCCATGAGCAGGATGGCGACAAAAGGCGTTGTTTTCCAGACGTCCATGAAGACGGCGGCATTCAGCGCCCACAAGGGACTGCCGAGCCAGTTGACCTCCGCGCCGAGCAGATAGTTCAGGATGCCGAAATCGGTGTTATACATCCACTCCCACATCTTGGCGGAGACCACCGTCGGTATCGCCCAGGGGATGAGCACGACGGCCCTGACGAATCCCTTGAAGCGAAATTCCCGGTGCAGGAGCATTGCGATGGAAAGGCCGAGGACCAGTTCAAGCACCACGGAGAAAAGGGTGAAGTAGGCTGTGTTCCCGAGGGCGTTCCAGAACCGGTCGTCCCGCACCAGGAAGAGATAGTTTTCGAGCCCGACAAATCGGGAAATATCGAAAATGAGCAGCTTCCGGTGGAGGCTCAGGTACAGCACGGAGAGGACGGGATAGACTGTGACCAGGGCCAGCAAGAGCAAGGCCGGTGTGACAAACCGCTGTCCGCTGTCTCTGTTCGTCATCGCTCCACCCCGAGAATATGCTCTATCTGCTTCTGTGCGGCGTTCAACGCCTCTTCCGGCGTCTTGATGCCGGCCAGGGCAGCGCTGAACTCAGGCTGCATTACCTGGGTGATCATCATGTAGTAGGGCGAGACCGGCCGGGGCCGCGCCTGCATGAAGATGTCATGGAGGCCCGTGATAAAGGGCTGCTCCCGAACGAGGTCCTGATCGCGGTACAGCGATGTTCTCGTGGGCTTGTAGCCTATGGTGCGCGCCAGGGTCTTTTGCACTGTCGGAGAAGTGAGAAAGAGGATCAATTTTTCCGCTGCCTCGGGGTTCCGCGAGTATCGGTTCACGCCGAGCTGCCATCCGCCGAGGGTGGATGCAGAGGTCTTGCCCGGGAACGAAGGGAGGGGCGCCACGCCGACCCTGCCTCGCACGGGCGAGCCTTCCTGCTCGAAGATGTTCCAGGCGTAAGGCCAGTTCCGCATGAACAGCGCCCTGCCGTTCCCGAATATGTGACGCGTCGGCTCCTCGATTGCCGTGGTCACGAGGGGCGGGGTGATGCTATAGGTGACGAGCAAATCCCTCATGAAACGGAGGGCTTCGATGTTTTCGGGGCTGTTGATGACGGGCAGTTCATTCTTCAACACCTCCCCGCCGTTGCTCCAGAAATATTCCAACACATTACAGATAAGCCCTTCGTACTGCTTCCCCTGCCAGATGAACCCGTAGAGGCCGGGCTCCTTGTCGATCACTGCCCGGGCAGTCGCCACAAGCTCCTGCCAGGTCTTGGGAGGAGAAAAACCATGCTTCTTCAGGATATCCTTCCGGTAAAACAGAACGCCTGCGTCCGTATACCAGGGAATGGCATAAACCCTGTCGCGGTACGTGACCGCCTGCATGGGCCCGGGAAAGAACTTCCCTCTTTCCTGAAGGGGCATGAGGTGGCTGATATCCCGCAGCCACCCTGCCCGCGCGAATTCCGGGATCCAGATAACGTCCATGCTGAGGACATCGAAGTCGGCGCTCGAGCCTTCAAGATTTATGATATAGAACTGATGCTGTTCGTCCGTCGAGGAGGGGAGGGTTTCGTCTACGACGGTGATGCCCGGGTTTTGCTGTTCGAAGTCCCTGAGGAGCTGGTGGAAGAGCCGGGGGTCTCCTGCGATCCTGCCGTGTTTAAAGACAAGGCGGACCCTCTCCGACGCACCGGTATCCTGCTTTTCTCCCTGGGCACAGCCCAGGATGAGAAGAGGCAGGAGGAGAAGGAAAACTCCTGTGCCTATCGCTCCGCGAGCCATTGGAGAAAGTCCTTTACCTCGTCCTGGTCCTTCAGGAAATAGTCGGCGTCCGGACTTCCTCCGATGCATATACTGATGCCTTTATTTTTGATGGCCCGGAAGGCGTCTTCGTCCGTCGTGTCATCGCCCAGGTATATCGGGAGCCTGCCATTACCCATTCGTTCCATGATCCATATCACGGCGTCGCCCTTGTGCCAGGCGTCGAGGGGACGGATCTCGAAGACTTTTTTGCCCGAGGTGATACGAAAGGACTGCTCATAGTCTTTCGCGATCCTTGTGAAGAGCTCGTAAAACTCGGACAGCACTTTCGTCTTTACCTGGCGAAAATGGATGCTCGCCGTCACCCCCTTGTCTTCGATGAACACGCCGGGGATGTGCGCTGTCGCCTGCTCCAGGGCATACAAAAAATTCTTGAGCAGTTGGGCGCTGCTGTCGGTGTGCTGGCTCACTACGATCCGCTCACCGTCCCATATCTCGGAGCCGTGGTTTCCCGCGTAGACAATGTCTTCGATGCCGACCTGCTCCTTGACATCCTGGAGTGCTCTGCCGCTTATGACGGCAACAGGGACCCGTTTTTTCAGCTCGAGGATGAGGGAACGCATCTCTTCCGCAATGCGCGCCTTGTCCGGTGATTCCGCGATGGGGGTCAGTGTCCCGTCGTAGTCGAGGAACAGGAAGTAAGGAGACCGCCCCTTGCCTGCCTTGCTGTCCCTGCGGGCGGCCAGACTGTCGTGGAGGGTATCCGTATAGTCGAAAAAATAGCTGCCTTTCTGTTGTTTGGACGAAGAGAGAAACACCATCTCCCGGAGCAGATCGGATATCCATTTATAGATGTCGTTTTCCCTGACCTGCGTTCGCAGAGCACTCATACGCTCCTTTTTTTCCTCTTTCGCCATGGTCAGGGCCTTCCTGATGGAATCGGAGAACTCCTCGATGTCGTAGGGATTGACGAGGATCGCGCCCTCGAGCTCGTCGGCAGCGCCGGCGAACTCGCTCAGGATGAGCATGCCGTTTTCGTCGACCTGGGAAGCCACGTATTCCTTCCCCACCAGGTTCATGCCGTCGTAGGCAGAACTGACGATCCCCATGTCCGCCATGCGGTAATAGGCGGCGAGGTCTTTATGTTCCACCTTCGTGTCGAGATAGACGACAGGCCGCCAGGCGCTCGTCGAGAACCGATCATTGATTTTCTTGACCAGCGCTTCGACGCTCCTCTTGTAGCTGAGGTACGGCTCCTTCAGTCTCGTCGGCACGGCGATCTGGATGAACGTGACCTTTCCCCGGAACCGCTCGTACCGTTCGAAGAGGAGGTTGATCGCCTGGAGCCGCTTGATCAGTCCCTTGGTGTATTCCAGCCGGTCGACGCCGATGCCGACGATATCGGGAAGGGCGTATTTGCTCTTTAATTTTTTTATTGCACGCGATGTTTGCCAGGAAGAGGCCAGGGTGTTGAACTTGTCGTAATCGATGCTGATCGGGAAGGCTTTCAGGCGCGTCGTATGTCCCCGGAAGGTGATCGTCGATTGCCGGTAGTTGGTTTCGGCATCAATAACGCTTTCCCTGACGCAGTCCATGAAGTTTCGCGCGAAGAGCGGGATCTGGAAGCCGATAAGGTCGTTGCTGAGCATTGCCTCGAGGATTTCCCGTGCCTGGGGGCAGACCCGGAAGACGCTCCAGTCGGGCCAGGGGATGTGCCAGAAATGGGCGATGGTCAGCTCCGGTTTTTTCTCCCGCAGGATCTCCGGAACGATGCAGAGATGGTAATCGTGTACCCAGACGATGGAGTTTTCGTCGGCTTCTTCGAGCACGGCATCGGCGAAGGACTGGTTCGCTTTCTTATAGTCCTCCCAGAAGCGCTTCCGGAAATACACCCGGTCGAGGGATATGTGGCAGAGGGGCCAGAGGACCTGATTGGAATACCCGTGATAATAGTTATCGACTTCGCCGGGGGTAAGCCAGACGCGTTTCAAGGTGTACGAGGGCTTCTCCGGCGGCACGGAAACGCGGCTTTTCGCATCCACGACCTCCCGATCGCCGCTCCCGCTTCCCCAGGCGGTCCAGATGCCGCCCGTTGCCTTCAGCACGTCGTCCATGGCCGAGGTGAGGCCGCCCGCGGGCTGATCGACCTTGACGGTCATGCCCGTTTTCTTGTGGATATAGGGTTCCCGGTTGGAGACGATGATCAGGCTTGTGCCTTCGAAATCTTTTTCGATATACGCCGTGAGGCCGTTCGACATCTAGAGCTCCAACAGACTCTTGCCTTTGTTGATCATGGAATACCAGGTGGCCAGGTAGTCCCGTACCTGCCGGGTGATAAGAAAATTGGTCCTCACGTATTCCCGGGCATGTTCGCCGATTCTGCTCGCCATCTCGGGATTGTTCAGGAGCTGCCGTATCCGGAACGCAGCGCCTTCGACGGAATGGACGAGAAAGCCGGTGAACCCATGGATGATCTGGAGCGGGATCCCTCCGATTGCGCCGCCCAGAACGGGCTTGCCTTTCCACATGGCTTCCGACACGGTAAGGCCGAAGCCTTCCTTGAGGGACTTCTGGAGAACGACGGCGGCAGTCCGTTGGAGGGCATTGATGTCCTTGTCGCTGAAGGCCGGCAGCAGCAGGATATGGATGTCCGGATCGTTCGCCGCATACTCCTTGACTTCGTCCAGCACCACCTGGCCTTCGGGATCGTCCGTGGCCGGGCTTCCGGCGAGAATGAGAATGCAGTCGTTATATTTTTTCACGATCCGATAGGCCTTGATAACACCGAGGGGGTCCTTGAACCGGTCGAACCGGG
>DMKB01000193.1 GCA_003454665.1 Nitrospiraceae bacterium
AGACAGCAGACAGAAATCAGTAGTCAGCACTCAGTAGTCAGTATGCAGTAAACAGGCATCGGGAATCTGGCATCAGGCATCAGAAAAAACTTCATCCTGCCTGTGGCCTTTAGGCTATAGATCCCGTCTAAATTCTTTGGCATTTCTTTGCGTACTTTGCGTGCTCCGCGAGAGACGCCCTTGATTTTCGTTTTGCTTATTGGTCTCAGGCTGTGCCACGTTCATCGTTCCGTCGCCAATAGTTCCTCAAGAATCTCCGCGGCGTCCCGGACAAAACGCGGACAGACCGTGGTGAAGAGGTTCTTCTTTTTCACCTCTTCCATTCCCCCGGGCGTACTGATATCGCACCCTAGCAGGTCCCTGCAGACAATGGATTTGTTCCGGGCCTTGAACTCCTGCACGAACCGTTCAACGACGTCATAGGCCTTGTCCCGCCCCCGGCGCCTGTCGGCTTTGCTTCTGCCATGCTGCAGACCGATGACCATGATCGCTCCGGTCACCGCCCCGCAGGTCTCGCCTCTGCGGCCTATGCCTCCTCCGAAGGGGCCTCCGATGCGTAATGCCGTCTCGCGATCCAGACCGAACCGCGGGCCGTACGTGCCAAGTACGGCCTGTGATCAGTTGAAGCCCTCCTTGAAGCAGGAGAGTGCTTTTTCAACTTCAGGTAATTCAGTCATTCATTATTCCCTTTCTGCGACATGCAAATACAACGCGCACAACCGCTCTAATGATCAGGCTGCTTTCGGCGTATCCGATAATATTTCTCCAACTCCTCCTTGAACCTCTCCCTGTCAATGGGCGGCACATCGATCCCTTCCCCTGATGAGCCGCCTTCGGTGTAGAAACGCTCGGGCAGAAAATCATCAACCTCGGAAAAGCCGTTTTCCACGTTGTATTGCCGCTCCGTCAGCACAATCTGCTCCCCGATCTTCAATAAATCTTGGCCGGTGTAGGGCTCGCCCGTTACCGCGGCGAGCACCTGGGCGTATTCCTCTACTGATGCGCCGAGAAAAGCGAATTTGCACACCGTCAGGGAGTCGACGACGGCATTCGTGTCCTCGGCGATCTTCACGAGCCGCGCCTTGCCGTCGAAGCTGAACCGGTCCGTGGCCACGGGTTTCCGCAGGATCTCCTGGCTAATGGGGTAGGCCCGGAGGTGACACCCACCCCGGGGCGACGTTCCGTAGGCCAGGGCCATGCCGTAGGAGCCGCTGGGATCGTAGGCCGGGAGTTCCAGGCCCTTTACGCTCATCGAGACACCGGGTTTCCCCTGGGACGCCCCGTAGCGCTTCGAACCTTCGGCCAGCGCGTCGCCCTCTCCCTCGCGGTACGCGATCTTGCGTACTGTTTCGAGGATCTCCTCGGGGGATAGGAACCTGCCCCGTTCTTCTCCATAGGCCGCGATCGTCGCGGCCGTTGATATCGTGTCCATCCCCAGGGTGTTGCACAGGAGGTTGGCCTTGACAATGGACTCTGCGTCTGCGTTCGCGTTCAGGGCGCCGAAGTGCGAGAGCGTCTCGTATTCAGGCATGGGCCTGCCGCAGGAAGTGACCTTCTTGCACTGGATCGGGCAGCCGACACAACCCTCTTTTTTAGAGCCGAAGGTGCGCTTCAGGCTCGGCCCGGAATATTCATGTGCCTCCGGGAAGAAGGTCTTTTTGAAGTTTTCCGTCGGCGTCATTCTCCGGTGACCCACGATATCCACGAGCGCGGCTGTGCCGTATTCGCTCAGTCCCAGTTCCCCGAAGACCACCGGCGATGCGCGCAGAAGCCGCATCACGTCTTCCTGGGCCTTCTTAAACTTCGTTGGGTCGGCAATGGCGGTCTGGTGAGAACCCCTGACCACGACGGCCTTCAGGTTCTTCGAACCCATCACGGCCCCCATGCCTCCCCTGCCCACGGCATTCGTTCCGCCTACCATGATATTGGCGAACTTCACGAGCCGCTCACCGGCCGGACCGATGCAGGCAGGAGTGCCCGACGATTCGAGGAGGGACGTCGTTTCCCCGCAGCTCTTGCCCCAGAGAGCGGAGGCGTCCCTGATCTCGACCTCGTCGTTGTTGATGTGGAGCGAGACCGGTGACCCGGCCTTCCCCGTGATCACCAGGCAGTCGTATCCCGCTGCCTTCAGCGCCGGGGCGAACCGGTTTCCCACCGAGGAGTCGAAGATCGTTTCCGTAAGAGGCGAGCGGGAGACAACGGACATCCTTGCCGACGTCAGCGCCGGTGTGCCGCAGAGAGGCCCTACGGCAAAGATGAGCGGCATGCGAGCGTCAAAGGGGTCAAGTCCGATATGGTCCCTCATCAGAACAACGCCGAGTCCCCTGCCGCCGAGAAACGAGGTAAGCGTGTTCCTGTCGATCGGCTCGGAGCGCGTCGATCCATCTGAAAGGTCGACATGTAATATCTTTTCGTGCCAGCCGTGCATGGGAGGATGATAATCCAAATGGCGCAGAGGGTCAATAAGAATCAGACGCGGGGGACGCAGAGATGACCAACGTCAAGCGGTCACGGCTACGAGGCCCGTTTCGGTTTTCGGCTTCGTCGTTCGTATTTACACGCTCTCCGTTACCGTGAGACGATACGGGCTTCGTTACCGTTGCGTTCTGTGTCGTTAGAGACGCAGAGGGCGCAGAGAAAACCAGGAATGTCGACTGAAAAACATCGCGGGATTGATTTGACAATTTTTATATTTACAAAGAGTTACCTCTCTGATAGACTCTTGATAGTCGTTCAATTACTCGTTAAAAGGGAAAAAAGACCGGCAGGAGGAGTAAATGAAGAGCCTGCTCATTTACATCATCGTCATAGTGTTTTCTGTCAGCCAGACAGGCTGCGTCGGTTTCAGTGTCGTGCACGGTCGTTACGAGACGCCGTCCCCTACTCTTTCGGGCAAGGATCAGGTTCTGCGCGAGCGGGGCGCTCCGGCCCGCACGTTTCACAAGGACGGCCGGGAGTATTGGGTGTATCCCACGAAAAAGCAATGGGCCTGGCGCGGGATCGTGTTCACCGTCATTCTCTCGCTTCCCCTCATCATACCCGTCGGGTCCGAGGCGACGGTACTCGGATTTGAAGGGGAACGGCTGGTGTCGATCAAGACAGACAGCACCGTTCAAACAACATACGGATGTTGGGGCGTCGATGGTATGATATGCGGACTCGGCTGGGCTTCGGACTACAGGACCGGGGAATCACTGGATCCTCGTTATTCATATCGGGATTAAAACGGGCACCGTTAATAGGCAGGCCATTATGATAACGTACAAATTTCCAGTAATTCTGCTGGCCATAGGTCTTCTTTTCGCCTTGGCGGCACTTTCCCTGGCAGTATTCGGCCCATCGTCAGCTCCTGCGTCCGGGAAGCAGGAACGGACGGAGGATGCAAATAAATCCTACAGACCTGGCCATGCATCGAAGGCGGGAAAAGGAGAGGTCGCCGTCGCTATTATCGTTTTGTCACTTCTGAGCGGACCCTTTTCGCTGACCGGCACAACGCTCCTGGTCAGCAGCAGGCTGGACAGAAAAGTGCCCTTCGGCAAGATCGAGATGATCCTGCTGTCTGCAGGAATTCTCGTGAGCGCTTTTGCAATAATGGTAATGATTTTTATCGTCGCGGGCTTAGCCCACGTATTTAATCAATGACACACAACATCCGGAATGTATGGATCACATCGCGGAACAATGGCATCAAGGACGACAGCCGAAGACTGCGCCTTTTGCCTGTCGTTCTGCAGTTAAATGAGATGAATATGAACAACCGTATAACGTGGCTGTACAATGAATTCAACCAGGTGGGCAAAGACTACAGCATGCCCGATGAAGTCGCACAGTACGATGCAAGGCATGCGGACTTCCGGGACGTGGAACAGGAAAGCATCGCCGTTCTCGATGCCCTCGGACTCGGCAAAAACGACGTAGTGATCGACTTCGGTTCAGGAACCGGGACGTTTGCCGTCCAGGCGGCACTTCGCTGCGCCACTGTCCATGCCGTCGACGTTTCCCAGGCCATGCTCGACAACGCAAAAGACAAGGCCGAGCAGGCAGGCGTCTCGAATATTGCCTTTCATCTCGGTGGATTTCTCACCTATGAACATGACGGCCCGGCCGTGGACTGCGTCGTCACGACCTTCGCATTCCATCATCTCCCCGACTTCTGGAAGGGAATAGCATTGCATCGCATGAACCACATGCTCAAGCCGGGGGGACGACTTTTTATGCACGATGCGATCATTGAGGAAAACCAAGCAATCGAGAATATAGCGGCCTTGATTGAAAAACTGGCTTCAGCAGGCGGTAATTTCCTGCAGGAAGACGCGGAAGCGCATTTCCGGGAGGAATTTTCCACCTACGACTGGATCATGGACGGGCTCCTGTCGCGGGCCGGATTCGTGGTCGAGAGCAAGAACATACAGGACGGCGTGCTCGGCACGTACTATTGCAGGAAACAATGAGAAGCCGTGAAGCCATCGCGATCAAGTTTTAGCCTGGCAGCAATCTGCGCCACAGGTTAACATAATTAAGGAAAGGTAGCTGATGGTAAATAACCAGACAATTATATTACTTTACATTTTATTTATTTGGATGGTCGTGCTGCATACCTTTGAAGAAATATCTCAGGAAATATATAATACCACCGTAGGCCGGATAACAATGACCAAAAGAAAATACCTCATCGGCGCCGGCATCATCACCACTATCAATCTTGGGACACTGTCTTTAATAATATCCGGAAGTAACATAGGGCTCTACCTGGGGATATTCACCTCGTCAACCATAGGCGTTCTTCAAGCACCGATACATGCCTTTGGATTTTTCCGGGAAGGGAGAAAGGCAAGAAATCTCGGGGCAGGGTTCTACTCCTCCATACCGCTGGCAATTACCGGACTCGTGCTCCTCATTACTATACTAAAGGAGATCTGAATTTGCACCTTAGTTGCACTTTAGTGCGGAACAAACGCCATAACAAATCCGGGCATCTCTTGCAGGGCGGGTATATAAGGTTTGCCAACAGACCTCCTCTTGAAAAAATATTCAAAGAGAGTATACTTAAAGAGAAACATAATCGAGATAAGACAATAACCACGGCTATTGAGAAGTATGGCTACACGCAACATTCGATTGCCGATCATTTTGGCTTGCATTTCACGTACGTGATCAGAATTCTCTATGGACTTTACATGAAGTAAACTGAAGCAGTATAGACCTGAGCCCATGGAGTGCCCGCCGCGATGAGGACCAATCGTAGAGCGAACGACCGTTCAATAACCTTCGACTTTAGAAAAAAGAGCTTTTATTCATCCTATACTCATCCTGTTTGCTCGTGAAAGCGAATTTCTATTCCGTGGAAGGTGACTTCGGTAACAGAGCATATCATATATATTTACCCGCGTTGCACGGTGCAGCAACCGATTTTTTAAATTAACACACAAATCAGAATAGGTCACAGAAATCATGGACGAAACGACTAGGGATCGAGGCATCCTTGTTATCACAGCCGGAACTGGCATCAATTTAGCACTTGGGGTGCTTTACACCTGGAGCATATTCAAAGGTGCCATCAGGCAATCGATTGAATTAGGCGGTGAAGGTGCCTTCAACTGGGATCCGGCGACGTTGAATGACCCCTATGCCGTATGCTGCCTTGTGTTCGCCTGCACGATGATGCTGGCTGGTACCGTACAGGACCATTTCGGACCCCGCGTAACCGCGTTCATTGGCGGTTTGTTAGTTGGACTGGGCTTTTTCTGGATCTCGCAGACCACTGATTATTGGGGTTGGATTCTTGGCTTCGGTGTTCTGGTCGGCGGCGGCATCGCATTCGGTTACTCGGCTGCCACACCTGCTGCGCTTAAATGGTTCCCACCCAACAAAACCGGCAAGATCGCCGGTATCGTGGTTTCCGGATTTGGTCTGGCCTCGGTCTACATCGCGCCGCTGGCCACCTATCTTCTCGCGCTCTGGGGCCTGCAGGACGCGATGCTGGCCTTCGGCATTGGCTTTTTCGTGCTGGTTGGCCTGCTGTCATTCCTTCTGGTTACACCGCCGGAGGGTTATTCGCCAAAGGGTTTCGTCGATCGGCGCGATCCAGGCGATGACAACAAGGCGCGTCGTGCAAAGTTCGTCGACATGTCGGCATCCCCCGGACAGATGTTGCGCTCCCCAACCTTCTGGTTGATTTGGGCGCTTTACTTCATCGGCGCGGGCGCGGGTCTGATGGTGATCGGCAGCGTCGCCGGTATGGCCAAGAGCAGTCTGGGCGAACAGGCCTTTCTCGCCGTCGCCATACTGGCGGTGGGCAATGCTGCCGGGCGCATTGTCGCGGGCATCGCCTCGGATCATTACGGCCGCGCGCACACGCTGGCGGTACTGTTTCTCTTCCAGGCCCTGCTGATGTTTGCGGCAGTCTCAGTGATCAGTAGTGACTCAAGTAGTGCCGTCATCCTCGTATTGCTGGCAACCTTCATCGGCTTCAACTACGGTGCTAATTTGGCTCTGTTTCCTGCCATGACCAAGGATCTTTGGGGATTCAGCCACTTCGGTATGAATTACGGAATCCTGTTCACTGCTTGGGGTGTTGGCGGTTTTGTTATGAGCCGGGCCTCGGAAATTATCCGAGTCGAAACGGGATCGTTCGCCAGTTCGTTCATTGCCGCGGGGATTCTACTCATCATTGGTGCAGCGCTGACCTTTTTTCTCGCCAATCATCCCAAGAAACGGATGCGTCGCGAGATTAGAAAGACAGGGGCAACATTAGGGGCGTAGTGGCCGGATTTGACCATCACACCTCGTGAATAGAAAGTTAACCAATCGCTCAACCCGCCAAGCGGGTCAGCTCATCGTTAGGCCACCCTGAGGATAGTTGAATTTAATCCTGAACAATTTGCGCATACCCGTTGAAATGGACGGGAGGGATGAATATAGAAAAGCAGCTTCACAAAAGCTGAACGTTTCTGAGACAGCCATACACATCGTCAAAATGCTGAGCAAGTCCCTTGATGCCGGCAATAAAGAGCAGTTCTTCTACGAAATAGCTCTCGTGGTTCAAACTTCCGACAGCTTTGACAATAAAGACAACCTTCCGGTATACACCGACAAAACAGCTCCCGCACGAGAACCAAAAAACAGCGCAGAGAGGCCCGTGATCATCGGGTTTGGTCCTGCCGGCATGTTCGCCGCCCTTGAGCTTATCGCCTATGGGCTCAAGCCTATCATATTCGAACGGGGGAAAAAGATAGAAGAGCGCTCCCTTGATGTACAAAAGTTCAAAAAGGAAAAGGTGCTCGACCCTGAATCAAATATCCAGTTCGGCGAAGGCGGCGCGGGTTCTTATTCCGACGGGAAATTGTTTTCCCGGAGAGTGAATACGGAATATATCAGCAAGGTGCTGGATACGTTCATCCAATTCGGCGCGCCTGAAGAAATAGGTTTTGTCAGCAAGCCCCATCTGGGAACGGACGTGCTGTGCAAGATCGTCCGCAATATCAGGAACTATATCCTCGAACAGGGCGGTGAGATACATTATTGCTCAAAAATGACGGACATCCTTCTATCGGACAATGCAGTCGTCGGCGTCGTCATAAACGGAAAAAAGGAGTATCATTGTTCAAGCATCTACCTTGCCGTGGGACATTCCGCGCGCGATACCTTTGCAATGCTTCATACAAAGGGCATGATCCTCGAGCAGAAGCCGATTTCCGTCGGCGTGCGAGTGGAGCACCCGGTTGAGATCATCAATCGCATGCGCTATGGCGAGAAATATAAGGACTTCCCTGGCATTGGGGCTGCCCTGTATTCTCTTAACTACACTGATCGAAAAATACGGAAGGGGGTGTATACGTTCTGCATGTGTCCAGGCGGCGAGGTGATAAACGCTTCATCCGATCACGGCATGATGGTCGTAAACGGCATGAGCTACTCCCGGAGGGCATCGGCATTTTCCAATGCCGGCATCGTGGTAACCTGCAAAACCGACGATTATCCCTCAGCCGGTCCCCTGGCCGGAGTCGAGTTCCAAAAGGACATCGAAGGAAAAGCTTTTCATGCAGGAGGTGGGAAGTGGGCGGTCCCTGCTCAGAATCTGGTGGATTTCTTGAGCGGGAAGGCCTCAAACAGGTTAAATGAAAATTCCTGTGCCACGGGAACGGTACCGGTGGATATGAAGGAGATATTCCCCGCCTTTGTGAGCGATGCCCTCGTGGCCGCCTTTATGACCTGGAAAAAGACGTATCCGCTCTTTGTTTCCCCTCACGCCATATTGATCGGCGCTGAAACGAGAACGTCGGCGCCTCTGAGGATCACCCGCAGCGAAAAATTTGAATCAGTGAACATCAGGAACCTTTACCCCATAGGCGAGGGTTCCGGCTATACCGGCGGGATAACGAGTTCGGCTGCTGATGCGATAAGGGCGGTGGAGGCTGTTCTGTCAGCCCGCTGACAATAAGGATCGCGGAACTGTTATGTCGTTTTTTTACTTTCTTGACACGATGTAAAATTTCCGATAAAGTCAAAAAATAACCCCATCATTTGTTCATGTGCAAACTATGACCGAATTAAGTGAAAGAACGAGAGACAAAATCACGACACTGTTTCCGGCCAGTGAGCGGGAAGAAGTGGGCGACCTCTTAAAAATAGAATGCGGCGCCAATCTTCCCTTTTGTGAAAATAACGATCAATACCAAATGGAGAGAATACGGTTTGCCGTTTTGAAACTGAGCGAAGGAGCGATGGATAAGCTGGTCCAGGCGATCGAGCTGGCCCAGATTGATTGGCGCGATGTATTAGTGGCATCAGGGTTTGGTGAGAATGTCGAGGCCCACAATAAGTGGAATCCGTAGTTACTCTAAGAGTAGAGACATAATCCCGTGCGGTTCGGATCGATAAAAATCGTATTGGCCGTATTTACGAATGGCTTTTCCGCTAACTTCAAACTACTTTCAACTGGAGGATATCAATGATAAATCGCCTTTCCACATTTACTCTTTTTTTATTCTTACTGCCAGCATGTGGCACAATAAGCAATATAATCCTGGCCGATGGTCAAATGAAAAGCATAGATTTTTCTAATTATGATCGTGTTGTCATTCTTGACTTCAACGATGTCACAAAAAAGCGGGACCTCCCGAAATATGCCGGAAAGCTCTTCGCCGATAAAATTGAATCTGCTATACGAGGCAAGGGAGCGTATGCAGACGTAATGCGCAACAAGACTGAAGGCCACTGTTTAATTGTACACGGAAATATTACCCGCTACAAGCAAGGAGATCCTGAGCTGAGGATGATGATTGGGTTTGGTGCAGGCAGCTCGTACTTTGACGCGGTTATTAAATTGAAAGATAATGAGACCAATCGGGAACTTGGTTCTATAATCGTTGACCGAAATAGTTGGGTGCTTGGAGGAAGTATCGCCGCTGAACAAACCGTTGATAGTTTCATGCTTGAGGCTGCAAATAAAATAGCCAAAGAAGTGACGAAGAACAAAGTCTCAAATCATAATACAAGCCAGAAGGAAACAAACCAAAGTGAGTGAAATAGCCAATAACTATCGGAAAGATATTGGAGACTATAAGATGTCCCCTTTTGTGTCAAGTTCTATGAAATTTTGCAATAATGAACGGATGCCCCGAAACGGGGCATCCGTTCGATAGACTGCAGATAATGGTACGACTCGTGCCGCGCCTTAGAACTTGTGACAGGTCGCGCAGCCGTAGCCTCTTCTCACGTGACCGTTGTGGGTCTTCGCGCCGGCAAAGGTTCTCGATTTGTGGCAGTCATTGCACAGGTCTCTTGTCGGCTTGACCAGTCCGGTCGGCTCCGTGGTATGGCAGTTCGTGCATGACATGAGCGAGGAGCCTTTATTCCAGCCGTCCTTGGCATGTTTCGAATGCAGGCTTTCCCAGGACGCGGTCCTTTCGGTATGGCAGAGCGTGCAGGACTTGATCTTTGCCGGCCAGACATGATAGCCGAGCTTGTCGAACGGTATCATCTTGGTACCGTCGGGTGTGTTCCCGTTATAGGCGTGACACGTGCTGCATGCCGGCGCATTGATCTTGGGCTCAACACCGTGGGTGATCAGCATCTCGGCATCGGCGTTGACCATCGTATATTTGCCCGTCATGCCCTGCTCTTCCATTCCCTTTTTAACGGCCTGGTCGAAATCGCCGGTCATGAACATCCACATGATCATCGTGGGCACGATCTTGCCGCTCTCATGCAGAGCTATGTTGGTGCTATGGCGCTTGATCGGAACGATCTTCGACATGCCGTCAAAGGCTTTTCCGTTCGCCTTCGCCATATTGTAGATGCCCTGCGCATTCGGCTTGATCGTTTCGCCGATATTGTAGACATAGGAGGTCCCGTCGAACCATACATACTCGGGCTTCACGTTGGCTGCTTTGATCTCTTCGCCCACGAAACCGCCCTGGCCGTTGCAGAACGGCGGGCTCCAGACCGGGGCCGTCCAATCGCGGGACAACTCGGTTGCGCCGCCTTTCGCGAAGGTGCGAATATGGCAGACCTGGCAGGAGACCCTGTTGGCGGCATGCCGGTCCATGGCGGAATTCCTTTTATGCGGGGTCGCCGTATGGCAGTCCTTGCAGGTCGGGTTGGGAGCCTCGGTCTGGCGCAGGTCGATGCCCCGGCCGCCGATCTTATGGCTCACGGCCTTGTGACAGGCAGTGCACGTCAGGTCCATACGGGCCTGGGACATATGGACGTCCTGGTCCACCGTGGGAGCTGAGCTGTTCACCCCCATGTCTCCGCGTTTTGTCCAGTCGCCACCGCCGGCTTTCGCATGGCAGCGAAGGCAGGAATTTCTCGTCGGCCGGTGGACGTTTTTCGCAATATCGACCATCGTCACATCGGGAGGCATCAAAAAGAAATCGGGTACGGTCACATAATCGCCGTCCGGCTCAAGAAGGCCGAAATAGTATGTCTTTGTTATCCCGAGCACGTTGGTGACCGTTAGGTTGTTGTTCGGATCGGGCACAAATTTCCGCACATAGGTGTCATTATGGCACATCAGGCAGTCAACGTCGTCTTCCGTCGGCGCATGAGGAGCGTTTCCATCGGAGCGGACGTGGCAATTGAAGCAGGAGCCTTTTGACGACATTGCATAGGTGCAGAAGGTGTTGATGCCTTTGATCGCCTTGCCGAGCTCTGCGCCGCCCCCGTTCGTCACATTCGGGGTCGGGCCGGACCACTTCATATGGAGCGTTTTCAGCATGTCCGTACCGGCACTCTTGTGGCAGGCGATGCAGGTCGAGGGGCCGTTGTACGACGTAATGGTCTGGTGGGCCGCAAACGGGCTTGTCCCTCCGGAGCCGCCCCCGTCGCCTTTTGTCGTTACGCGGAATGCATCCTGCCTGGTTGCGGAATATTGACCATCGCTGACGGTGCACTCGAGCCGCCACATTCCGGTGCTTTCTGTTTCCGGGATCTCATACTTGTACGTCCCCGCGAGATCGTCCTTCTCATACGGCGGGTTCGGCCTGTTCAAGGTCTGCATCGGCGTGTTGCTGTAGACCTTGACACCGGATGCATTCCACAGGGACATGCTTGCGGTTTCGATTTTATCGCGGTCCCAATTACCGGTGGCGATACAGATAAGGTTGACTTTCTTGCCGATAATCGCCGGGTCCGGATTGGCTTTCACGACGATCGATCTGTTTCCGGCATATGTGCTTGCTGCAAACAAGGCAACTGCCGTTGCAGAAGCCAAAAATACTGAAATCAATTTTTGTACCGTATTCCTTTTCATTCAGTTCCCCTTTCAGATTTTTTATACAAACCAAAACGATTTGCTTCGAGAATCAGGATTCCCTGTTCCTCACCTCCTTGCTACGGTTAAAATATATGCAGGGAAATCTTTTCGTGAAATAAAAAAGCCTCCCTTGAACAGGGGACACCGTCATCCCCTGCCAAAGAAGGCTTCATGACCTTCGATATGCACATGAACTGTCTTCGAGAACAGCTCTACTGACGAAATATGAATTATTAGACACGCAATTATTATGCCTAGCCGTAAAGCTATAATTATCAACTCATTAAAAACCACAACTTTGCATATGGCTGAGCGAAAATGCGCATGCTGAGTGGAAGCGCTCATGAATTTTAGTCAGCGATACCTCGTACCACCCGTGGAAGATTACACTGGCTGCTTCCGTTGTCTTAGCCGACGGCGGCCTTCCCCTTCTGACCACAGGGTCGGCATCTCCAGATAAGTGACGAGGCTACATGTAGGTTCACTTGCGTTACGGCCTGCACCTTTGCCCATGGGAAACTTACAACCCCTGATTA
>DMKB01000376.1 GCA_003454665.1 Nitrospiraceae bacterium
TCCGAACAATCAATTGGTCCCCTCCGGGGTCCGCATGAACGAACTGGGCTTTGTCATTGCCGATGATAAATGCCGGACGAGCGTTCCGGGCATCTTCGCTGCAGGAGATCTGCGGCAGAAGTTTGCCAATCAGATCGTGATTGCGGCAGCAGATGGATGTATAGCCGCACTGGCTGCAGCGTATTATGTGGAAGAGCAGAGGGCCAAGGCCCAGCCGTCCGGACAATAGGGGTCCCACACGGCAAATATTTGCTCTACCACGGCAGTTCCTCATCGCCCTGAAAGAATTTCCCGGTGGGGCCGTCGGGCCCGAGCAAGGCGAGGCGCACGGAGGTCTTTGCGCCCTCGTCGGGCATCACTGGCGCCTGGGGGCCGCCCATGTCGGTCCTGACCCAGCCGGGATGGGCTGAATTAACCTTTACCTTTGTGCCGGCGAGGGCCGCGGCCAGGTGGATGGTGAAGGCGTTCACCGCGGTCTTCGACGCGTCATAGGCAAAGGGCTTGAATTCCGAGATCCCGCCTTCCTTGCCTTGTATCGCCAGAGACCCCAGGATGCTCGACACGTTCACGATCCTGCCGGCGTCGCTTGTCTTGATCAGGGGCAGGAGTTTCTGCGTCAGTTCCACGAGACCGAAGAAGTTCGTGTCAAAGATCTCGCGAAGGGCACGGGACGAAATGGTCCCCGAGCTGTTGCCCGTCAAAGACTCCTCCTTGTGCGACATGCCGGCGTTGTTTACCAGGATGTCGAGCTTTCCGAACCGCTTGTTGATCTCTCTTGCCGCAGTCTTGATATGCTCATGGTTCGTCACATCGAGGTGGATGAATTCCGCTGGCAGGCCGGCATCCTTCAGCTTCTTCGCGGCTGCGCTCCCTCTCCCGGCGTTCCGTGCTCCCATCAGCACCAGGACGCCCTGCTGGGCAAGCTGGCGGCTCGTCTCGAACCCGAGCCCCTTGTTGGCCCCGGTGACGAGGGCGATCTTTTTGTTATTCATAGCGCGTTCCTCCCTGTTTCAAGCGAATGAAAACCACGAATCCCTGGACCGCAATCAGGATTGCTCGTGCTTTTATGAATCATCTACTTTTTAATCTCTTATAGACCCAACCTATTGACCATCCTGATGCATATAGGAACAGAAAGGGAATTATCCACCAAAGGAAAGCATAAACGATGAATGCCATCCTTTTTTTGAAAACAATATTTGACAGTACAGCATAATATTCCTCTGCAACTTTTCTTGCTTCCTCCTCGTTAACGCCCTTATTGAACGGCAAGACATGGTCATTGGGTGTCTTGAGGGTCAAGCCAATTTCGTCTTTAAATATTATTTTTCTTTTCCCCGATCCTACGATTTTTGATAATGATTCATTGCTCATTTTTTTATAAATACTAGTATGATATAAAACATCTCGTTGCTGAGGAAAGATGGATATGACAACAAAGAGTAACGGTATTACATAGATAGCAGATGCCATAACCCATAGACGCTGCCAGCGGTTTAATGTGTTGTACCTTTGCATGTATTTGTCCTCATCATTATTATTTGAGTTTTTAAACAAGTCGTGGGAAAGGCAATCCACCTCGGGAGCCGAAGGAGGTCAGGCAGCGGATATTGCGGATATTGATGTATTCTTCGCATCGCCGAGTTCACAAGCCGAACAATTCCGCCCGTCCTGAATCCCCCGCCTGCCTTCACTCGATCCGGTGCTTGATGAGCCAGGCCTTGATGGCCTTTGCATGCTTCACGTCGAGCCACTGCCAGTGGTCCACGCCGAAGCGCCTGCAGAGGGCGTTCAGTGAACGTTCCCACTGAGGGCCCCACCGCTCCCGGGCAAGGTCGCTGACCTCTTCCCGGAGGCCGGGCAGGGAGCTTTCGTGTTTCGGCAGCGGCGCACGCTCCCGTTGCCGGGGCGGGAATCCGAGGCCGGTGAAATACTCGAGAAGATCGCTTGCCTGTGCAGTCGTGAGGTCCTTGGAGGTTTCGACGCTGTACCGCTCCCGGAGGATCTGGCGGTAGTCGTCCTGGTCCAGGTGAAGCCCGTTGATTCCCACATGGATAAGCTTGATCTGTTTTGGCGTTATGCGGTGTTCTTTTTTTGCGCTATTCATGGTGTCCTCCTGGCCCCGAGAAGGGGGCAATGCAAAATGCAAAGTGAAAAGTGCAAAATGGAAAATATCTTAAAAAACTCAGTCCCTAACCACGAAGGTCACGAAGAGGCTGCTCAGCATTCTAAACCGCGTTCATCTGTGTGTCCGCGAAGCGGACCCGTGGTTCCCTTACGCTGTCTCTCGCAAAGGCATCAGTGCCTATTACTATTTTCCCTCACTTTGCCGAAATTAGCAACCGGAGTATGCGTGGATCCGCTCCTGCAGTCCTGCTAACGGCAATTTTCGAAGGCTTATATTTATGGTTAATGAATTGACATGCCCCACTGCCGGTGATATGCTAAAAGTAACAAATCCCGAAACGTATAGTACTCATAATTATAAAGAAATAGAGATGCGGGGGGTGGGGGCCCTATTGCCCGATTTTATCCTGCCTGTGGCCTTTAGGCTATACATCCCGTGGAGTTCCTTCGGTCCCGCTTATAGCGGGACTAAAGCGGGACCGCGGGATCAAAAAAGAAGCGAGTTCCGGATTGTCCGGGTCAGTAACGAAATTATAATCCAAGGCTTTGCCTCGTTTCGGCATGCATGCGGGAGCAGGGCATGGCCGATATGGGGGGGAGGAGGAACATACGATGAAAAGCAAGATCTACAGTGTCCTCGCGTTGAGCTCCGCATTATTCATGATAACGGCGGTCGCTCCCGTGGAGGTGCATGCAGCCAAAAGGCTGGTGTTCGGCGGGGGGCCGGCAGGCGGCACTTTCCAGATCGTTGCGAATGCCGTCCAGACGTACAAGCCGGTGAAGGCGATCAAGGGATTTACCGTGCGGGCCCAGTCGTCGGCGGGTTCTGTCGAGAACCTCCGGAAGGTGAACTCCGGCAAGATCCACTTCGGTGTGGTCTATTCCGGCCACGTGTATCTCGGCCGGAACGGAAGGATGAAGAACGACACCAAGAAATACAAAAACGTCATGGCGATGTCTTTTCTGTACGGCGCCCCGGGCCAGCTGGTGGTCCGTGCCAATTCAGGGATCAAAAGCACGAAAGACCTGATTGGAAAGAAAGTGGCCGTCGGCAATGCCGGCTCAGGCGCATTCGCCAATTGTGAGCTGTTCTTTACCCATATGGGGATCTGGGACAAGATCGAGCGGAACGCAATGGGGTACAATGACGCGGCAAGCGCCTTCGGCAATAAGCAGCTGGACGCATTCTGGCTGTTTACGGCCTTCCCGAGCGGCGCGGTCATCATGGCGGCCCAGACCAACGATATCGCCCTCGTCGATCTCAACGCAGATGCGGAAAAGAGCGGTTTTTACAAGAAATATCCCTATTTTGGGAAGCTCTCGGTCCCTGCCGGAACGTATCGGGGTGTGAACTACGATACCCCGTCGTTTCAGGATTCCGCCTTGTGGGTGGTGAACAAAAAGGTCTCCGCTGATGCGGTGTATAAACTCCTCTCGGCGATTTTCACGGACGAAGGGCTGAAATACATGGCGGGCCAGAAGAAGACGTTCAAGGCAATGAGCGTTCAGAACGGCATAAAGGGCATCGTCACCCCGCTCCATCCGGGCGCGATCAAGTTCTGGAAGGAAAAAGGGATCCTAAAATAGATATTGTTCGACTCTTCCTTTATGCGGGGGGAGGGTATCTCCCCCCGCTATTTTTTGGAAACAGCAAAACGGGTAACCGCAACGTCTCAAAGAAAAGCAGGCCTTTTGGGTTTAAAATGTTTTTCCCTCGTTTCTTTTTCTTCGTGGTCTCAGAGTGGCCTATGGCTATCGTGACCTTCGTGGTAAAAGCCTTTCGTCTGTCCGTGCTGGGTTTTAAGCCGTCGCGGTCCAAGTGGCCTTTTTTGGTTCTAGGCTACTAGTGGCCGCTTCTGGTTCCAGGCTATTCGCGTCTTTGCGGTTCAATTTTTTTCTGGTTTCGGGTTGTCCATGTTAGAAAGGGGGGCGGGTGTACAAGGACTTAACCAGAATTGAAAAAATACTGTTCGATGTCTGCGCTGTCAGTCTCGTCCTGTTTTATTCCTA
Organism: Nitrospiraceae bacterium; assembly: GCA_003454665.1. Classification (GTDB taxonomy): domain Bacteria; phylum Nitrospirota; class UBA9217; order UBA9217; family UBA9217; genus UBA9217. The sequence goes on from DMKB01000376.1 coordinate 4,138, forward strand.
TTCCGCCGTTCTCCAGCCTGCGGCCACCCAGTATCATCGGGGAATCTACGTCATCGTCACCTATGTCCTCGTGTTTCTCCTGTATCAGTCAAAAACCCGCCTGATGCGCGTCGCTGACTATCTGCTCATGGTTCTTTCCATCGTCACCGTCGGCTACTGGATGCTCAATTTCGAGGCCATCAACTACCGGACCGGAGCAGAGACGCAGCTCGACATGGCAATTGCCATGGTGGGGGTGCTCGTCGGCGTGGAACTGGCCCGGCGGGTCGTGGGCAACATCTTCGTGTTCATCGGCGGGCTCATGCTGCTTTACGGGGTCTACGGCGATCATATGCCGGACCTGATTGCCCATGCAGGCGACACCTTTCCGCTGCTCTGCACCAGTATTTTTTACAAGAGCGACGGCGTGTTCGGCATCATGGCCAATGTCCTGGCCACTTACGTGATCCTTTTTGTTCTTTTCGGGGCGTTTCTTGAAAAATGTGGCGCTCAGAAATTTTTTATTGACTGGCCCCTGGCTGCCGTGGGTCATAAAATCGGCGGACCTGCTAAAGTGGCTGTAATCGCAAGCGGCCTTTTTGGCTCCATCTCAGGCAG
>DMKB01000268.1 GCA_003454665.1 Nitrospiraceae bacterium
TCATGTGGGATACGCTATACCTCCGTGCATCAAAGGACTATGATGGCAGCATATCTCCCAGACTTTCCTTGTAGTCATTTGGTCCCCACACTTCATCGAAAGCGCAATCACATTCTAACTTCATTATTCTTGGTAGCAGGCTTGAACTCCTTCCCTTTTGATTATTGCGCAAAACGTAAAATGGGATACCTGCATTTGACTAAAAACGTAATAGATGAATGTCCATTGCCCCATTCTAATTATTTATGCATAACAACTTGTATCCCAATTGCGTCTCTATCGCTAGTACATAGTGTTTTTTCCCCTGATTGGATACTGCTATCTTCCTTCTTTCCAAAACTTGTTAATATCTCAGTCAAGAAATTGTGGGCAATTTCTCACCTAGAGCGACTGAGAGTTCGCTCAATATTGGACTCTGTATTTTTGAAAATGTATGGGCTTAATTGGAATAGAACGAAGCATTTAATGAAAAATTGCGATCTACCTGCTGGCTTTTCAGGTGAGCGGGATTCTTTAGGCTTCTGGCGAGTCGATAAAGAAAAAGACCCGGAGCTACGCCACACCGTCCTCACCCTCATCGCCTTTCACGACCTGGACGAAAAGATCCGAGAATACGGCGGCGACCGGGACAAGGGTATCGAAGCCTTCCTCAACCAGAACGACGGCGAAGGCTGGATGCTGCCCGAAACCCTGCGGTTGGCCGATTACGGCCTGGGCCACGACGATCGGGCCAAAGAGCACCAGCCGGTAGCAAGCCGCCTGGGCCCCCGCTTCTACGACTGGCAGCTTGCTCAAAGTCCGAAGGAATCCTGGCGGGAATGCCATCTCCACGCCCGCAACCTGTTGGGGCGAAGCGGCTACCTAAAACTGCTGGGGGAAGTGCTTCGGGATACGCCGTCCGGGGGCTGGGAGGATGCCCTCTACCTGGCCTTTGATCTGGAGGAAAAGGCGCATCTAACGGAAGTTTTTTCCATTGCCATTGGATTGATGGACCCTAAAACGTGGCGCGATGGGCTTGATGAATCACGGAGAATTCTCAATAACCGGGGTTTTTCGTGGGACCGAACCGATATGATACAGATCATCGCCGAAGCGTTGAGAAGTGTCCCCAAAGAGAACCGATCGAAAGCCCTTGCTACTGCCAGGGGGTACCTTGGGGAAGACGGAATCAGAATGGCCCTTCAGAAACTGCTGGCCGCCTTGCCGCGCCGAAGCGACCACCCCTGGCACAAAATCATCCGCGAGCAGGTCGGAGAAACCATCTACCAGAAAATTGCAGCCGGGCTCGATTTAACATCACCGAACCAAGTGGCTGAGAAAGAGGGTGCCTATTCGAATAAGGCTGAAATGACCCAGATGGGGCTTTTTGATTGAAGTATGGTAAGATTGGAATGAACACTGACTTGACGTTTTGTAGAGAAAAGGGGGACAATATCCCCCGAAACCGCACGAAGTGTCAAACCTCTGATATCTAAAGGAGTTATGATAATGGAAAATAGACTTTTGGAAGAAGCGTTAAAAATGCCCCCCAACGAAAGAGTCGCGCTGGCGGAACTGATTCTCGCCAGTATCGATCACGAAGAAGAGGGTATTCGGCAAGCCTGGATTGGGGAAGTTCAAGACCGAATGAGAGCTGTTCGGGAGGGCAAATCAAGGTTGTTGGATTTTCAGGACCTGTACAAATGAAAGTGTATATCCATGAGATGGCCGCCCGGGAATTTGACGAAGCGATCCTGTGGTATGAGGCGCAATCGGAAGGCCTGGGGGATAGATTCAAGAAAACAATTCTGCACCGGATCGAGAAGATCAAAAAGAATCCCAGCTGGTTTTTGAGAGAAGCGGAAAATATTTACAAAGCATATATCCCAAAATTTCCATACAAGATCCTTTATACGATTGATGAAGGAAGTCTTGTTATATGGGCGATTGCCCATTTACATCGAAAGCCCTGGTACTGGCAGTCCAGAATGAATTGATCTCAGGGCAGTGGCAGATCGTTTCATCCCCTGATTGACGCTTCTCAACAGGTACCCGTTCACAGGGTGCAGGGGGCAGTTGTCAGGGGGCAGACTGCAACTTGAGATTGGGATGCATACAAAAGAGGTGTGGGATTGATCAACAATATTTACAAAAAATTAGTTAAAATAGGCTGACCTTCTGCACCCTGATAACTGCACCCTGTGAACTGTTACCTAAACAGGCTCATATGAACGGGCTTTTTCCGCCTCTCAAAACCGATCTTTCACCGAGGACGAATCCATGGCTTTAAATCCCATAGCCTTCACCGAAAAAGTCGTCAGAAGTTTTATCAGGTACCAACTCACGGCCTACCCTTTTGCCGATGAAACCCTTCATGCCCAGATGCGGCAATTGCTGTCCCTGGATCAAACACGGCAGTCGCCTTTATTAAACGGACGCACGCCTCGACTTTCTCGTGTTCGACGAAGCCCACACCTTTACCGGCGCTCAGGGGGGTGAAACCGCCTGCCTCATCCGGCGACTGCGGGCATTTTGCGGTCGTGAGGAGCAGGATTCGGTCTGTATGGCCACATCCGCTACCATTGTCGACCCGGAAAATCCGGAGGCCGCCCGCTGCTCAGGCCGGTGGTTCACGGATTCGTTCGGGGCATCAGCGGTGCGGTGGTGAGTTTTCCGGTCGAAAGAAATGTCCCCAGGCTCTGGCTGGCGGCCGAAGACGAAATTGAGGCGGCCGAGGAAGAGGAAAAGCATGCCCACTTTCCGGTGACCACCTGCACCACCTGCGGTCAACACTATTTTGTCTCGTTTTTGAAAGATTTTGAATACACCCGGAAAAAACCCGGTGGGGGTGAGGCAGCCGGAGACAGCTGCTATTGGGAACCGTTGGAAGAATCACGGGGAGGGTGTCGCGCACTTCTGCTGGACCGGCTGATCGGCGGCAGCGACGATGAAAACCTTGAAGACCATGCCCGAACCGCACCCCTTCACTTTTGCCGGTACTGCGGGGCCGCCTACCCTGAGGAACTCGGGCGGTGTCGGCACTGCGGGGCAACCGGCGTGACGGTTGAATTGTTTGCCGTGCGTCAAAAAAAGGATAATCCGGGAGTGCTGACGAGCTGTCTGTCCTGCGGCGCTAACGGGCGACGGATGGGAAGCCGGTATCGCGAACCGGCGAGGCCCGTTCGGGCCACCAACGTGGCCGATGTCCACGTCCTGACCCAGGACATGGTGCATAATTCAGAACGTCAAAGACTTCTGGTCTTTTGCGACAACCGCCAGGATGCCGCTTTTCAGGCCGGCTGGATGAAAGACCACGCAAGACGCTTTCGGCTTCGTGCCCTGATGATGGGAGGCCTGAAGGATGGCCCCCTGTCTGTCGGGGACTTATCCCGGCGCATCGACGATGCCCTTGAAGCGGACGAATCCTTGTCGCGCGCCCTGGTGCCCGAAGTGTGGCTGGTCGTACGAAAAGAAGGCGGGGGCGGGCGTCACGAGCAGGAAAGACGAAAGTTTTTACGCATCCAGGTGTTGCGGGAAGAGACCCTGTCTTCGCGCCAGGCTTTCGGTCTCGAACCATGGGGTGTGGCGCTGTAAAAACTGCCGAAGAACCTCCACCCGCCGAACACCCGGGCAGTTGTGTCTCTCCTGGCGTTGCAACGGCGAACTTGAATTTGTAAAGGAAGACAGAGACAACTACAACCTGCAACTGCTTAATAAAAATTACGCCATGCTGCGGCCGGAGGAACACACGGCCATGGTCCCCCACAAAGAACGAGAACGCCTGGAAAATCTATTCAAGGGAAACTCTGAAGCGGTTAACGCCTTTGTGTGTACGCCGACCCTGGAGCTGGGTGTGGATATCGGGCAGTTGGATGCGGTACTCATGCGCAACGTTCCGCCGCTTCCGGCCAATTACTGGCAACGGGCGGGCCGGGCCGGCAGGCGCCATCGCATGGCGGTGGGTCTGACCTACTGCCGATCGGTATCCCACGACCGGGCCTATTTTGCCGATCCTTTTAAGTTGCTCGCAGGCCGGGTGGACCCGCCGGCCTTCAACCTGAGAAACGACCTGATGGTGGCCAAACACGTTCACGCCACCGTCATTTCCCGTTTGCACCAGTACACGCGCGACGCATCCTTCACGGATGAACAGCGTAACAACATAAAGGATACGCTGAAAACCTGCCTGCCGGATCGGATTTCGTCCTATTTATTCGAGGACGGACTGGTTCGAGAAAGCCCCTTTGATTTGTCCCCCCTCAAAACTCTGATGGGTCGATACGAGAAGGACCTGGTTCAATATGTGACAGCCGCCTTCAGCCAGGGCTGGCCGGAAGCGGATGCCGAGGTTACAAAGCCCGAAGTGCTAATGAACCATATCCGCGGAATGGTATCCGAACTTGAGACGGTCATCGGCCGCCTTTCAAGGCGACTCCAGTGGGCACTTGCTCAGATTAAACGGCTGAATGTGCTGCGGGAAAAGCAGGGGGATCTCGAGCCTGAGGACGATACACTTTTTCGCCGCTGCGATACCCTGGTTAAACGCCTGAAAGGTACTATTCGGCGAAGACGCCGAGAGGCGGAAGGCTATGATGACGTGAACGCCTACGGCATGTTGTCCGCCGAAGGCTTTTTACCAGGGTACGGCCTCGAAAGAGGGTCAGTTCTGGGCACCGCGGAAATACCCTTCTGGAGAACAGGGGCCATGGAATTCGCCCTGCCCCGGCCGTCCAGTGTGGCCCTGCGCGAATATGTCCCCGGCAACCTCATCTATGCCAATGGCAACCGGTTTGTTGCCAGGCGCTTCCACCGTGATGTGGATGAAGAACGCGCTGAAATGCCGGTCTTTGAAATTTCCACGGAAAGACATGCCGTCAAGGTAACCAACGCGGGGGCCGCTCCCGGGGCCTTGGGTGCAAAGATCTTACAGACCATAGCTGTCTGCGACGTGGATCTGGTGCACCAGTCCCACATATCCGATGAAGAAGATCTGCGCTTTCAGATGGGCGTGGCGGTTCACAGCATCGAGCGCGATCAGCATAACGGTGGCAAGGCGTACAATTGGGGGCCTCAAGCCCTGCATCACCGCCGAGGAGTGAGGTTGCGGCTGGTCAATGTGGGCGCCAATTCCGCCATTGAACGGTTTGACCGTTACGGCTACCCGGTCTGCAGGGTGTGCGGGCAGAGCGTCTCTCCCCTTTCTTCAGACAAACAGCGCGACCATTTTGACCAGTCCCATCAGGAACGGTGCGGTCGTCCGCCGGCGCCGGTCGGGTTTTACGCCGATGTGGTCGCCGATGTACTGTCTTTGCCGGCCTGCTCGGATCAGGAAACTGCCTACAGTGTCCTGGAGACGTTGCGCATGGCGGCCACAAACGTGCTGAACATGCACATGGAAGACCTTCAGCTTCTGGTTATCGGACATGTGGATCGCGATGAGGTGGACGGTCTCTTATGGGACCCCATGCCGGGCGGTTCCGGTCTCATTGACCAGATTTGCGAATGTTTTGATGAGGTGGTCAACAATGCCGTTGAAATCGTTGAAACCTATCCGTCCGCCTGTGACACCTCCTGTGTGGACTGTCTCCAGACATTCCGGAACGGGTACTATCACAAATATCTGAATCGGGAATTGGCATGGGAGATCCTGCGTTCCTGGGGTAACCGGATTACCCTGTCTCACGAAATCGCCGCAAAACGGCCTTTTGAGGAGCCTTCAGAAGGGACCCATCCGGTTAACGAAGTGGAACGAAAACTCAGGCATCTGCTGTTATCCGCCGGATTTGAGGAAGGGGTCCGAGGGGAGCAGCTTCGGCTGGATAGGGCTATCGGCACCACAACGCCGGATGTCATCTACCGCGCTGACCACCATGCCGAGGACGAAGGGGCCATGACGCGGCAC
>DMKB01000134.1 GCA_003454665.1 Nitrospiraceae bacterium
CGGCGGAGGAGAGCCGCTGCTTCACCCGGAACTGCCGGAAATCGTCCGTGCCCTTTCGAAAAATCATTTCCCCGTGATGATCTGCAATGGATGGTATGTTACGCCTGAACGCGCGCGAGAGCTGTTCAGGGCCGGTCTTTACGAAATCAGCATCTCGCTGGATTATGCCGATCCCGCGAAGCACGACCAGCAACGCGGAACGCCTGGGGCATTTGAGCGTGCTGCGCAGGCCCTTGAGATTCTGCACAATAATAGAGCATATCCTCACCAACGTGTCCATATGATTTCTGTTGTAATGGAGGACAATCTCGATGAAATAGAACCCCTCATAGGGCTGGCGCAGAAAATAGGGGTCACGTATCTCGTCACCCTCTACAGCCATGCCAGGGGCGCCAAGGCATCAAGAGCTCCCCGGAAGGACGTCAGCGCCCATCTCCTGGGGCTCAGGAAGAAGTATCCGAATTTCATCGGTCTACGCGGATACCTTTCGCGGTTTACCGACGCAACGAGCAATGGTGCAAAGGTTGTTCCCTGCTATGCCGGGAAAAATCTTTTTAATATCGATTGTCAGGGGAACGTGACGCGATGTATAGACCGTCTCGATGATGTCGCAGGGAATATTCTGACCGATGATCTCGCCTCGATAGAGCGGTCGCTCGAGGATCAGTATGAAGCGAATGACTGCGGAGAATGCTGGACGAGCTGCCGGGGAAACATCGAGACACTTTTGTACGGGCCGAAGCGTTTCACGAATCTTTTCGATAGCCACCTGGTGACGAAAAGCGTTCCGCTGGTGCGAAGCAGCTAAGCTGGCCTCACACCGGAACGAGGCAACGGACCGAGGAATTCAATGAACCCCGCACTCAAATATCTTTATCACAAGGTCATTGACAGCCCGAAGCGCTGGCGCCCCTTTCTCGCAGTTTACTATCTTACGTACCAATGCGATTTCCGGTGTCCCTATTGCAGCAACGGCTTCGGCAAACCGTATCATCATCTGTCGCAGGAAGTCCTGCCCGCTGGTGCCGTAAGCGAAATCCTTACCCGTATCCGCCGCTCCTGTGATTATATCGTGATTACGGGAGGAGAACCGCTGAAATACCCGGATTTCGGCGAGGTGATGAGGCAAGTCAAAGAGCTCAGGTTCAGGGATGTTGCCCTGAATACGAATGGTTATGATGTTGAACGTTATCTTCCTCAGATCGCTGACTCCGTCCATACCTTGATCTTCAGTCTCGACACTCTTGATGAGGGCAAGGCCGATCAATGGTTCGGTATTGGCAGAGGTGCTTTCAGAAAAATATGTTCGAATATCATGCAGGCAGCAAGGCTACCCAGAAAAAAATACCGTATAGTGCTCTCGAGTGTGGTTACGCCCCGGAACATCCCGGACCTTTACGCAGTCTATGACTTTGCGCAAATAAACGGGTTTACCTTTGCCGCGTGCCCCGAGCTCAGAGGTGTCAAGCCGCCGCCTGAATTGCCCGGCAATGGCGCCTATAAGGACTTTTTCGATTTTCTGGTTTCCGAGAAGAAGAAAGGGAGGGCCATTCACGGCACCATGCCCTATCTGCGTCACATGAGAGATTTTATCAGGTTTTCGTGCCGGCCCTTTACCATGCTGGTCGTCGATCCATTGGGACAGGTCTTTTATCCCTGTCTTGAGATCGGGCATGTGGCGGGCAATATCCTCGAATGTGAAGACCTCCATGCGCTGCGCGAACATGGCCGGAAATACTTCGGCCCTCAGCTGGAATGTGATACCCGATGTCATTCGGCATGCGCACTCGGATTCTCGCTGATCTTGCATCATCCCTTATCACTGGCTCAGGAGTTGTTTCTTATGTCCAAGAACTCAGTAACGAGAAGATGTATTGACGCAAGAATTGTTAGGCGGGAATTTTCCGAAGGAAAGGGCGCTCAGTCATGAATCATAAGCAATATCATCGTATTGTTTTGATAGTTATGCTGGTGGGTCTGGTCCTCGGGCCGTTCGTCATAAATGCGATAGGCCCGACCTCAGCCGGCAATGAAGATCTCACGCCAATAAATCTAACCTTAATTGAGCAAATCGTGATTACCGCCGCCGCCTTTGTCGTGAAGCCCCTCTACCAAATTATTTCATTGGCCATCGTCATTTTGCTTTGGAAGCGCACTGATCCGGACCTCGCAGCCATCAGGCGTGCGATGCTGGCGTTTTTCATTGGGGAAAATGCATGCGCCTTGAATTACCTCGTCTTTCATGAGGGTAGTCTGCTTTTGGAATTTATCCATACCTATGGCATGGTCGTCTGCTTTGGTCTCGTCGTTTATGCCCTGATGGAAGCGTTCGATAATCGGGTCTTCAATTTCTCTCAGGGGGAAAAGAAATGCGTTTTGCTACCGCTGTGCGGGAGATGTTATAAATACAGCGAAGTACGATGCAATTTAAGATATATCTTCCTGATGGTCGTTCCCGTGACTGCCGCAATAGCCCTAGTACCTCTCACTGCTTCCCTGGGAAACAAACTGTATGCCGGAAATGTGTTCGGCAACGCCGTCGTGTTCGGACACCCTCTCCTCTATCAGTTTTTGGAGGTTCGATTGTATCCCTGGGCTTCTCTGCCTTTTTTTGCCTTGTCCTTTTTGCTCCTCCTGCTATCCAAAGAAAGCGGCTTTGGGGCTTCAAAAATATTTTACGCAATGGGTGTCGGCCTTTTGGGTTTCAGTCTGATGAGGTTCTTTTTCTATTGGGGGTATCAGAAAAACCCCTTGTGGGCGGATCGCTGGGAGGAAATAACCGAATTTCTTTTCATTGCCGTTGTTTTTTGGATAGTTCTCAGAGTTCGAGCCGTTTCTCAACAGCTCGAACCGAAACGCGGGTACTCATCAGCAGGCTCATGATGACCGCAATACTTTTTCGCGTGTAGAGCGACTTGCCGCAGGGGCTCAGTGCGTGTGGGGTGTTGTTGTTTCGTCAATCGTTCGTCTTCTCCGTGTCCCCGCCGACTTCCTGGTTGAGTTGATTGGCTGCCGTCATGCCTACTTCCTGAAGCATCCGTTTCATGGTGTCCTGGACAACCTCCGGGGATATTGACAGGCTTTTGGCGAGCTCGTCAAGGGACATGCCCTTCGCGAAGTGGAGCTCGGCAATGAGAATCTTGAGAAAATCCGCTTCGATGATTTTCTGCAGTTCCTTATCCTCGAGCGATACGCCTTCGTAAATCTCCTTCAGGGCCTTGCCTTGTTTGACGCCTTCGCGGTACTGCTCAACTGTTTCGTTATAGATTTTGTCTTCTTCAGGAGTGAATTCCTTGAATGCAAATTCAGGCATTTCCGCCTTCTGCTCAACCGGTTTTGTCTCTTTCTTCTTTTTCATGAGTATTTTCCTCTAAGTTTCAATAGCGAATATGAGATCAATGCACTATTTTTGAATTTTGGATTTGGATATTACTTGGGGATTAGTCATTTGGGATTTCCTGCCCATTGTTCATAGATTGCTCTTCTCCGGTGGTCTTCGTTCCGGTACGACCTGATGGGGTGTCTTCCCCTCGTTCCACTCTTGTGATACATACAATTCACAGTAACAGCTTCCGTACTCCTCGATATCAGGATCACGGTACACGCAGGGGCAGACGATGTCCTTGTCTTTCGGCTCGACACCGGACGCAAGCCTGCAGGGGCAGGAACGGTAACCGTAGCGCTCCTCGTTCGTGAGCAGTCCCCTCATGATGTCCATGACAAATTCACGGTTATTATTTAACCGTATGCCCTGTGATTCGGCGTATTTTGCAAGGATATCGTATAGTTCTTCCGGCATCATGGGAGTTTCAGCGCCTCCCGTATTTTCGCTTCCTGAAAGCCGACGATAACGGTGTCTCCGATGACGATGGTCGGAAAGCTGCAGCGGGGGTTGAATTTTCTCACTTCATCGAGAATGTCTTCCCGTTCCTTCCCGGACAGGAGGTCGACATCCACGATATCGACGACAATTTTGCATTCCTCGAAAAACTGTTTCGTGCGCCTGCAGTGTGAACAGGTGCTGAGCGCATACAGTTTTACCGGCTGATTTTCCTCTGCCACGGTCACCTCTCTGGCTCAATATTGCCACAGTATACCATGGCATGGAACGTGATGCAAATGGTTCTCGGGGCCGTTCCGGCAGCTACCGGTCGCTTGACATCCGCCTCCGTTGGTGCGAAAATTTAATCATGAAAAGAAGGATGGTTCTCATCGTGTCTCTTGTGCTCCTTTCTTCCTGTGCCCCCGTATTGAGCAGGGATCACCTGAAACAGGGGGTGCGGGACATACCGCTTTCTGCTGTGAGGGAGGATCCCACCCGGTATACTGGCCGACTTTTTATCCTTGGCGGCCTCATCGTAGAGACACGGCTGACGGACAGGGGTTCCCTCATCGAGGCGGTTTCCGTCCCCGTCGGTTCATACGGACACCTGAAGTCCCGGGGCCGTTACGAGGGCCGGTTCCTCGCTCTCTATCCGAAGGCACAAGGTATACTCGATCCGCTGATTTACGGGAAGGGAAGGGAGATTACCCTTGCGGGTACCTTTCTCGAAGTGCGTAACGGGAAGATCGATGAGATGGAATATACCTACCCCGTGTTTACGATCGCGGAACTCTACCTCTGGGATGAGCCGAGGGCGTATTACGTTGTTCCCGCCTATCCGTGGTATTACGGATATCCCTACGGCGCGTATGATCCCTGGTACTACCGGGGGTGGAGATATTACCGGCCGCCACCGCCATGGTGAGAAAGGAGCCGTGAAAGGAGATCCCGTCCCCCGGCCGTGGGGAATTATTGCCCGGCATAGTGCACCCTATGACACGATCAATTTGAACTTGCCCGTTCTTTCGTCTGCGCAGAGGTCGTTAAATTCCTTGATCGTAAACGTCACGGTATCCATTTCTTTTTCTGCAAGGATTTCCCGCATACGCTTCTGTATATTCCGGGACGCTTCAGCCTTCTGTTCATCACGGATCCCCGGCTCAAAGCATGCCTTGAACAGGAACGAAGTTTTATCAAGAAGCTGCATCTGGAATCGTCTCAGATGCTTAACGTGGAATTCATTGATGATGTGGGGACTGATAAAGTCCTCTATCCCATGCCTGTTGAGAAACAGCGGCGCCTGCTCCATTCTTCCGACGATCTCCCGTACCATTGTATAGGGCAGAATTCCGACTTTATCCGGCAGAGGTCGTAAGACGTCCTCCATTCTGTAGCGGATCAGGGGGAGCGTATAGTTGAACAGGTTTGTAACGCAGGTATGGTCGTCTCTGAAATTAAAGATGAGGTCGTCTTCGAACACATACATGCCGCTGGCGCCGGGCTTGGCAACTCCCATAAACATGTGCTCTGTGCAGGAATACAGGTTTACCAGAGGCGTCTTGAAGGCTTTTTGAATAATGGCCCCGTCGTCACCAGCCACTGGTTCACCGCTGCTTTCGAGAGACGTTGGGCTGATGGCGAGTTCGCCGCTTTCCTGCTTCCTGGCAAGAATGGTCAGGGCTGAGGGATAACCTGTGAGTATGTCGGGCTGAAATGCATTCAGTCCGTCAAGAACGGGTTGAAGGGGGCTGTTTATATCGAAAGCCGCTATGCGGTACAGGAGTTTGAGAAGAGACCGCCGGCCGGTAGTAACAAACGAGATGCCGGCAAAATGCCCTTTCGTCGCGCCGAAGAAGGCGAGTTTTTTTCTCCTGAGTTTGAAATCATGTATCCTGAGAACATGGGCGAACCCCCGGGCCCAGTCTTGCCGAGAGTAGACAAAGTACCCTATCTCACCGGATGACCCTGAGGTATGCAGAATATAATATTTGCCGTCATACAGCGCAAGAGGATCTTTTGATGCGGCAAGGAAGTCTGCAATCGACCGTTTCGTCATGTGGGGAACGGTGATGATATGGTCAAAATTCTCCATGACGTCCCGTTTGGTAAGAACAGGAAAGTCCCCGGGTGTGCATGCGGTGATGTCAATGCTGTTTTTCTTGATGATGCGTGCGTAGTATGGTGACGTGCTGTTTGCGTGGGCAACGAGCTTGCGGAATTTCTTGAGGTTTCGCTCAGTGAGTGATTGGCGGGAACGTCGCTCATTCAGGATGTGCTCGAACCGTGTCTTCAGTAACGTGCGGATTTCCATGCCCCTCCTGCTCGTAGTAGCAGTAAACGCGAGTCTTGTTTCCTGTTCAGGTTTCGCTTAAAAGTGCCTCCCTGTAGTATCCTGCCTGCAGCCTTGAGGCCGTTCATCCTGTCAAAAAAGACCTGGTTTGTCTTTGTCCCAAATCTCCGTGACATGTCGAGGTCAGGATATGCAGATGCTGGAAATCATCGTGCAGGCGCCTACTTCCGTATCACCACCCGCTTCCTCCACCCCTTCCCCTTATTCGGAAAGTCGTTTCGGAAATGAGCGCCGACGCTTCCTTCGCGGAGAAGGGCTGAGCGGGCAATGAGGAGAGAGGTAGTAATCATGTTCTGGAGTTCACCGGCGCTCCGGTGAGGTTCGGCAATTGCCGTCATACGCTCCCATGCCCGGAGCTGCTTGAGGGCCGCAGAGAGCTTTTTCCTGTCTCGTACGATCCCGACAGCATCGGACATGAGCTTCTTCAGGGACATCTGAATATGGTCAGCGTCCCGAGAGTCCAATGGCGTTGCACTTCGCCGAGGATTCCTGCTCCGGGTTGCCTGTCTTCCGTTGATCGGTGAAGCGGAAAGGCCGGACAACAGCCGGTTTTTCCGTTTTGTCGCATATCTCGCAGCAGCAAGGCCGGCACGCTCGCCGAAAACGAGTCCTTCGAGGAGGGAATTGCTGGCCAGGCGGTTCGCGCCGTGCACGCCGGTGCAGGCGGTCTCTCCGGCGGCAAAGAGTCCGGGAATGTTCGTCGCCCCCCAGAGGTCGGTTTTCACGCCGCCCATGATATAGTGTGCGGCCGGCGACACCGGTATGGGCTCACGGGTGATGTCGACGCCTAATTCTTTGCACGTTGTATAGATGCGGGGAAATCTCTTCATGACGTAGTCATTCGTGAGGTGGGTCATGTCCAGGTATACATGGTCCGTCTCCGTGGCATTGAGTTCTGAGTGAATTGCGCGGGTGACCACATCACGCGGAGCAAGTTCACGGGCAGGATGGTATTGCTCCAGAAACCGAAAACCGTGAATGTTCCGCAGCATGCCACCTTCGCCACGCATGGCTTCGGAGAGGAGGAACTGCGGCGCGCCACTGAGAAAGAGCGCCGTCGGATGGAACTGAATGAATTCCATGTCCATGAGCGCCGCGCCCGCACGGTATGCCATGGCCAGGCCGTCTCCCGTTGCAACGCCGGGGTTAGTGGTCCGTTCGTAGACCTGACCCGTGCCGCCCGTCGCACAAATGACGGCACGTGCGGTTACCACGAGTTGTTTTCCCTCGGGCTGCTGGAGGACCACAGCGCCGGTGCATCTGCCGTTCCGGACGATCAAGTTTTGGGTAAAGGCGAAGTCAAGCTTGGTGACCTTGTTAAACGACCGTACTTTGTCCAGCAGAACGCGCATAATTTCGCGTCCCGTGGAGTCGCCATGGGCGTGGAGAATCCTTCGCTTGGTGTGCGCCGCCTCCTGGGTGAAGGCGAGCTTTGTGCCTTCCCGGTCGAACTCCGCGCCCCAGAGGATAAGCTCGCGGATCCTCATCGGCCCTTCCGCTACGAGGGTCTTGACGGCCCCCCGATTGCACAGGCCGTCACCCGCCTGCATGGTGTCGTCGTAATGGATCGATATCTCATCTTCGTCGGAAAGGGCCACGGCCACCCCGCCCTGGGCGTATTCGGTGCTGCTTTCGGAAGGAGAGTCCTTGGTCGCGACAAGGACGTCTCCGGAACGGGCGAGCTCTATGGCCGCCCGCATTCCCGCAGCGCCGCCGCCGATGATAAGAAAGTCCGTTGTGATGTGTTCTTCGGTGAAGTCCATGGGCTGTGGTCCCGCGGCCGTCCCGCTCCAGTCCCGCTACGAGCGGGACGGGATGTCGCGTTGTTCATTCACAACCAGGCGTGACTGCTGGAGGGGCTCCACCTGGTGGCGATGGAAAAAATTATTTCCGCGGGACAGCCCGCGACACAAAGGGGTTCTTTCCCCTGATGGACCTGAGCGTTTTGCCCTGCGGGTCGAGTATGCAGGTGACCCTGCCGCCGTCTCTCACGATTCTGCCACCCGCTGTTTTCCGCTCAACGTCCCAGTTGAACGTTGCCTCGATACGCCGCCGCTCTTTAATCATAATGAGCATTTTTTCATAGTGGATGGTAAAGCGGATTGTCGGGTATTTCGAAAAGACCTTGTTGAGGGCTTTACGGAAATCCCGCCTGTCGGGAAAGCCCCGCGCAACATTCTTCATGAACGCCGTCGCGTCTCTGTTCTCATAGGCGCTGTCGAGGCTCCGCAGGGTCGTCAGGGTGTTGTTGCTTTCGAGAGTCACAATCTGCGGCTTCTTGCTGCCGCAGCCGACGGACCCCGCGGTCAGGAGAAAAACTGCCATAAAGGAAAGGGAAAGGATAGGGCGCATAAGACCTCCTGTTATTAATAAATTCCAATTTCCAAAGCTCAAATCCCAAATAAAATCCAAATGACAAATGCCAATGTTAAAAAAGGGATCAATTTCAGCATTTGAATTAAGGGCTCTATACGCGTTATTGTGAAAAACGGCGGTGGCCCCGAGTGATCGCCGCGCTTTTTAAGCGCCCTGCCGCCGTTCGGTGTCTCATCGCGGCAGAAGGAGCTGAACTATCAGGTTAACCACGTTGCGCTCGGCGCGTTTGCGCGGCAGAACGAGGGGATGCCGCCGTTACGAAATCC
>DMKB01000209.1 GCA_003454665.1 Nitrospiraceae bacterium
TGGAGATTACACCGCCCATGGCTTTTATCATAAAGGGTGTGTACTATGTATTCCCTAACCTGTCCGCATTTGATCTGAAGCTTCAAGCCGCTCACGGACTTGCCCTTGCAGAGGGCTACCTGCTTTCGGTCCCTCTCTATTGGTTATTGTATACGGGCATCATGATTACAGCCGGATCGCTTATCATGGAGCGAAGGGAGTTTCCATGAGTCCAAAATGGTACGCGACGGTCTTGCTATTCGTTTTAACCGTGTGTTATGCCCTCCAGTTCCCCTGGTTTGAAGCTGCACGGAAAAATGTTCGGAACGTCGAGTCGAAAGGAATAACCCTTCCTCCTGAAATCGTAAAACTCATGTCCCTTGAATATAATGCGATTTCTGCCGACTTCTTCTATGTGAGAGCATCGCAATTTTTCGGGGGGAAAGTCCTGACGAAGTCCGCAGCTACCCAGGATGATTGGGAATGGCTGTATCGTAACCTCGATGTCATAACGGAGCTGGACCCGTATTTTGAAGATCCCTACTACTTGGGGAACGCCTATCTTGCATGGATTGCCGGGATGCCTGAGAAGGCTAATGCCTTACTGGTAAAGGGAGTCAGAGCAAGAGAATGGGACTGGATGATGCCGTTCTTTGTGGGGTTCAACAAGTACTACTTTCTCAATAAACACCAAGAAGGTGGCGATTACCTCTTGATCGCATCGAAACGGCCTGGGGCGTGGAAAGCGTTGCCTACGCTCGCTGCCCGGCTGCACTACAATGAGGGCAGGACCGAGAACGCGTTGGCTTTTTTAATCACGTTTTGGGAATCTGAACCGGATGCTCGAATTAAGCGGAACTATGAAGTGCGAATAGACGCCCTGAAGAAGATTCTGTCTCTCGAAAAAGCCGTCTCACGGTACAAGAAAAAGACGGGGAGGAGCCCTCAAAACCTCAAGGTATTGGTTCAGACGGGTATCATTGAGAAAATTCCCGATGATCCCTATGGCGGCGTTTTTTATGTGGACAAGGATGGATCAATAAAATCTTCAAGCAAGCTCGCTTTTGCCGGCAGACCCCACGGGAAAAGCCGTAAAAAATAATCCGTTCTCCTATCTCCTTTTCCTTCTTCTTTTCTCATGCCTGATGTCCAGGCGTTTCAATTGTTCGATCGTTTTCAGTACTTGCCTCCAGTCTCGAGCTTCCTTGGCCTTGGAATGATCAGGGTACAATTTGAGAAATAATTCAAATTGACGGAGCGCCTGCGTATAGTTGCGGCGTCGGTTGTCGTGGTAGGTAAGGGTGGATGCAAGCCTGAATCGTGCGTCCGCCGCCCATCGCGAGTCCGGATGCTGTTTGATAATTTCCCGGTACGTTGCCACTGCCTCGGTATAGTTCCCCTGTCGCGCCTGGCTGTTTGCCGCGATAAGATCACGGCCCGACGAGGTCAGGACTGCGCACGCAGAAAGCCAGGTGATCGCAAAGGGCATAGCAATCATCAGGATCTTTTTCATGCCCGTCTCCTTTTGTCGACGACATAGATGCTCTTCGGGACGGTCTTTGCATAGTCCTTGAGCTCCGCGGCGACTTCCGATGCTTCCAGGGGGTCCGACAGCTCGCGCCGCTCATTCGTCACGATAGCGATGGAGATGGTCATGATGGGGAACTGAATTTCCACGCCCTGCCTCGTTTTGCCGTGGATGTAGCCGTTCTTCCGGTCTTTCTCGGCATAAAAGCGCGGGATGCTCTTGTCGAACTGGGTGATGATCTCGCTGCAGACCGGCGCCATGAACGCAGGCGTCGTGATCACGACGAAGTCGTCGCCGCCCACGTGGCCGATAAAATCCTCGGGCTGACCCGTGGTTTTCACGACGGATTCGATTATTCGGCCGGTCTCCTTGATCACTTCGCTTCCGTGGGCATATCCATACTGGTCGTTGAAGGCCTTGAAATTATCAAGGTCGAGGACGCAGAAGGCGATCGGCTGATCGGAGTCAATCCTTTTTTTGAGGACGTTTTCTATGGCAATGCCTCCGGGGAGGCGGGTGAGCGGGCTTGCATCGAGGTACATCTCTTCCAGTTTTTTGAGCCTCCTGCCCATGGCCAGAAAGGATTCCGACAGGGTGCCGATCTCGTCCTCGGTTTTGATCTTCGGGTCATAGTCGAAGTTCCCGTCTGCAATGTGTTCTGTGGCCACTTTGAGCTTATGGATTGATGAGACGATATGGTGGGTAACGATAAGTCCCGCCAATGCGCCGATGACGATCGTGACCAGCCACAGTACGGTTGTGCCCATAAACGTCGTACCGCCTATGCCGCGTATCCGTTTCATCTTTTTTTCCTGGGCCGTCTTTGCAGCGGCAGACACGGCATTGAGTGTTTCAATGAGCTCATCCATGATTGCTCTCAGTTCGCCCCGCGAAATCCTGCGTGCCCGTGCGCTTCTTCCTTTTCGCACGAGCCCAATTTCTTTTAAAAAAAGGTCATTATACTGGTTGTGCAATGCTTCTATGGTCGCGATGGGGACCGACTCGTCAGCGCGGAGGTTTTTGAGCTGTGTCAGCCAGGTACGGAACTCTTCATTACGCTTGGCAAAGAGCAGACGCATGGCCTTGCTCCTGAGTATCAGGTATTTCTTCTCATACCGGTCCTGGGCGTCGAGGGCGTCTAGCATCCTGCCCGATGCTTCCTGCGTCGGAATGTCGACGGTAACGATGCTTTTGTTCAGGCTGTTCAGCCACAGGAGACCGATGAGCGCATAGCCGACGACGATGATCGTCAGCGCCACGAGCGTCATATAGCCGAACACCAGTTTGCTGGCGATGTTCAGCTCGCCGAAAAACTTCTCCGGAACCAGCCTGTCCAGAATGCGGGGCGGGATGGGCAGGCTCATTTTGGACAGGTAGCGTTTCACAGAAAGACATTATCAAAAGATTCCCCTCTTGTCAAATGGTTATCGGGGAGGGCTCTCTTCGGGGAGAGAAGCTGCCTCTTCACAGTACCGTCGAGGCTCGGTTCCGGGCAAAAAGGCCTCGCGGATGCTCTCCTTGCAGTTTGCACTGCTCAACAGGCCTGTTGCGGGGTCTATCTGCTTGAAGAGAATGCTGTCAGGGACGGTGAAGTTCTCCGGCTCGATCCCCTCATGCGCTTTTTGCATGAAGGGTATCCAGATGGGCAGGGCAGCGCGCGCTCCGGTCTCGCGTGGTCCGATACTCCGGTGATCGTCATAGCCCACCCATACACCGGCAACCATGGATGGCGCGTATCCAATGAACCAGGCATCGCGGTAATCGTTCGTGGTGCCGGTTTTGCCGGCAACG